>JANNCZ010000195.1:0-2920 GCA_031387185.1 Burkholderiales bacterium | reverse complement strand
TGCTTTTCGTAGAACTTCTTGCCGCGCATGACCACACCGGTCCAGGACTCGGTGTAGTAGGGCTGGTAGCCGATCACCAGCTTGACCGGCTCGCCCACCTTGCCGTATTCGAGGTCCGCTGCGTACACGGCACCTGTCAAGAAACCGCTCGCGGCGGCCGCCGTTACTGCCCACTTCATCATGTGTTTGATCATGTTGTCTCCTGATCCGGTTAGCTTGCATGCGTGCTTGAACAGCCACGCCAATCCATTCTTGTTGTTATGCGATTTCAGTGTTTCAGTTGCTGTGCTGCTTGCTGCCAAAGCCAATACGGCGATCACTACTCAATGGGTGAAATGGGTTACCGGGCACCCGGTGCCGCCAAAAACCGCGCGATCAATGCCGACAGGCGGCGCATGACCAGGTAACCCGACGCAGCGTCTGATTCGAGCACCTTGAGCGCCGCCTTGCCGTTGATGCGCAGCAGAGTGGATTTTTCAAGCACGCGCGCTGTCGCAATGCGCGTGGGGTGGTCATCGAGCAACGCGGCCCAGCCGAACACCTCACCCTTGCGCAGCATGAAGCCTGCCGGGCTGGTGCGCTCGTCACGGCCGATCTGGAACTCCACGCGCCCGGCATCGAGCACAAAAAAATCATCCGCCGGATCACCCGGCTGGTAGAGCGTGCTGCCCTCGGCAAATTCTTCAGGTTTGGCCAGCGCCGTGAGCGCAGCCAGCGTGGTATCGGCAATGCCGGAAAACAGCTCGCCCACGTTAAGCGCACCTTGCGAGCCGGCATAAATGGTCTCGCCCTCGATGAACACATCGTAACGCTCCAGCGGTGCTTCGGCCAAGCCCAGCGGCGCGCCAGTGCGGATATCCCACTGCCACAGATGCTGATGACAGGTAAGGACGGTGCCGTCGTACAGTCCTTCGCACAGCGGCACATCCTGATGCGGACAGATCGACTGCACGGCAAAGTATTGGCCGCCGGAGTTGGCCACCAGCAATTTGAGGCCGCCTTCCGCTTCGCACTCACGCATTTCGTTGAGTGGCACATCGGCCTTGAGGCAGATTCGTTTTTTGCTCATGCGCAGTACGCCTTAACTGAATTTGTCATAGCGTATGTTATCCGCCGTCAGCTTGGCTTCGAGCAGCAGCACGCGGATCGACGCATCGACTGCGGGCGGTGGGCCGGCCAGATAGGCGCGCACATTCTGATATTGGCCGGCCATGACGCGCTTGGCAACCTCATGCACCATGCCCGCCTCAAAGCGCAGCAGCGGGAATTGCTCTGCGGCGCCGTCAGCCACCGCTTCATCCGACAGCGCAATGATGATGTTGAGCTTGCTGGGGAAGTGCTTGCGGAATGCCGACAATTCGTTGAGGTAGAACGCGTCCTTCATCGAGCGCACGCCAAAAAAGATGTGGCCTTCATACTGCTCAAAATAGCGCTCCTGGCAGGCGCGCGACAATATCGACATGATGCCGGCAATGCCGCTGCCGCCGGCAATCGCCAGAATGTTTTTGGCCACGCCCGGATAAAACGTGGCCTTGCCGAGCGGGCCGAACAATTCGAGCCGCGCGCCCTTGAGCGCTGCCGCACCGTTGGCCGCACCGTTGGCCGCGCCATTGGCAACCCCGGCAAACAGCCACTCTGAAAATCCGCCACCGGGTTTTTTCTTGATGACAAATTCGAGCCGGGCCGTACCACGCGCAAAGTTGACCATCGAGTAGCCGCGCATGCCGGTGACGCCGGGCGCTGCGACAGCAACGAATTGACCCGCGTCGAAATCACACGGCGCATCGAGTGTGACGTCAAGCGCCGCCACATCATGAGTCAGCAAGCGCACATCAGCCACGCTCCCTGTCATCGCCTGCGCGAGACACGCGCCGGGGTCGGTGGCGTAGACGAATTTGGAGACCTCGACCGTGACATCACCGCTGGCCACACATTGGCACAACAAAAACTCTCCCTGACCGGCCTTGACGTATTTGCGTCCGGGCGCTTCGGGCCAAGCATCATCAATCTTGCCCTCGAGCAGCTTGGCCTTGCAGGTGCCGCAGGTGCCGGTGCCGCATTCGTAGGGCAGGTCAATGCCCTCGCGCAGGCCGGCCAGTAACATTTTTTCGCCGGCGCGTGCCTCGTACTGATAGGCGCGGTTTCTGGCGTTGACCTGGATGCGCATGCGTGGTGCCGTCTTGGGGACAGGGTCAGAAAGGAATGTGGAAACCGATACCGAACATGCGCGTGTCAAGCTTGATGTGGCGGTCTACCAGGCGCGCGCCGCCTTCACCCACGCTCACCTTGTCAAACATCTTGCCGATGGCGAACAGTTCAGTCGCACCACCGTCGAGTGTGGTGCGGTAGACCTGCAACCCGCTGACCACATCGGCCACCGCGCCATCACCCGCAAACGACACGGTATAGACCGTGACGTGACGGCCGAGCAGCGAGCGATCGCTGTTGTGCTTGGGCAGATTTTTGAACAACAGTTCCATGCCCTTGCGGTCATGCTCCAGCCAGGTCATGTCCTTGCGGATCTCCGGGCTGTAGGCCGAAATGCGGTAGTGAAAGCTCTCGCCGCACAGCGCGAGGAAGCCCGGAAAATCGACCGCGTCGAGCGCCAGGCCGGTGCGGTATACCAGCTCCTGCGCGGCAATCCGCGCGCTTGTGTTAACGCTTGTGTCAATCACGGCGCTCATGCTGCCTCAAGCTGGTTGTCGCCATAGGGGTCGTAAGCCTTGCGCTCCATGCGGCGGCCCCATTCGTCGTAGAAGTGGCGCATGCCGCCTTCGTCGTGAATCGTCATGTTTTCTTCACGGCCGTGCAGCACCCATTTGCTGTCGGTACGCTCGCGCATGGCGATGCCCTGACCATGCACGCCGAGCAGGTCTTCATGCAGGTTGCGGCCAAACGGCCCCCAGATGGTGTTGTGGTC
>JANNCZ010000193.1:0-2329 GCA_031387185.1 Burkholderiales bacterium | reverse complement strand
GCCCAGCTGGTGCGCCATGCCCACGACTTTTTGCGTGACATCAATGTTGTAGTCGTAATCGGCAATCGTCTTGCCATCGGCCATCAGCGAGCCATCCATCATCACCGACGAGAAGCCCAGCTTGATGGCGCCGGCACACACATCAGGCGACTGGCCGTGATCCTGATGCATCACCACCGGAATGTTCGGGTAGGTGTCAATCGCGGCCTGGATCAGATGCTTCAAAAACGTCTCGCCCGCATATTTGCGCGCACCGGCCGAGGCCTGCATGATCACCGGCGCGTCGAGCTCTGACGCCGCCTCCATGATCGCCTGCACTTGTTCGAGATTGTTGACGTTGAAGGCGGGCAGACCGTAGCCGTTTTCGGCGGCGTGGTCGAGCAGTTGGCGCATGGATACGAGAGGCATGGGGGCTCCTGGGGGTCTGGTGCAGTGAACAAATTGCACGGGTGCGGAACCGGTCATTTTATGCCAGCCGCACCCCAAACCCGCTCGATGCTCGCCTCGCAGATAGCCGTGTTTGATCGGGCAGCAGCCCGCCGGTGCGCCACCTGCAAACGGGTATGGCGATGTTTATGACGGATGTGCGTCAGCGCACAGACCGCGCTGGTGCGGCCCACTACTCTTGTTCCTGACGCGTTCAGCAGCACGTGCAACACGTCGTAGCGGCTGGCCGGCGATGTTCGGCAGTTGAGCCGTCTCTGTCGCACCCTGTCGCACCCTGTCGCACCCGAGTGCATGCCGCGCTTCTCAAGGAGATCTGAAATGAAACTGACCACCCTCACATTGGCATTACTGGCAGCCGTTGGCACCGGCTGCGCGAGCGTATCCCCCGCGCCTCCTGTGGCGGTGGCCGATCTGCCCAATTGCTTCGATTCGAACTACGACAGGGAACTCAATCTGTTCACTGTCAAGGGCGACACCGGCACGCCGGTCAATCAGAAATGCCTTCTTTGGGTCGGGTCGAGCGCTGATGCCGCGTCAACCAACCGTTTGCGCGCAGGTACCTACCACATTGTTATTGCCAACGGCGGTGGCGGCGGCGCCGGCGGTAGCCGGCAAAGCGTTAGAAGCCCAGGCGGTGGTGGCGGTGGCGGCGGTGCGGGCTCGCGGGAAACAGATGCCACCATCAATCTGGCCGCAGGCGCCTACAAACTAACGCTCGGCGGCGGCGGCCCCGGCGGCACCGCCTGCAAACCGGGCTTGCATGGCGGCGGCCCGGGCTGGCTGGGTAGCCCCAGCAGCATGATTGAGGTTGCCAGTGGCACTTTGCTGATTGGAACGGTAGGTGCCGACACCTATGCGCGCCCGTCAAGGAGCCAAAACGACCGGATGACACGGCCATCCGATGGGCGCGGCGGGTTTGGTCCCGGTCAAACCAGCGGCGGGCAAGGAGCCATATCAGCCAGGCCGCCGAGCCATGTTCAGGTAGCTGGTACAGCTGGCGAAAGCAGAGGTGGACCGCAAAGTGTTTCGGCCGGCGGCACAGGCGGCACCGTTTCGGCAAAAGATCAATTCACTGGCGGCGGCGGCGGCGGCGGCGCAACTACGCGCGCGCAAGGCGGCGATGCCGGGGGCGAAAGCCGCGGACAAATGGAACGGCCACCCGAACGCGGCTCTCTCGGCAGCGGCGGCGGCGGCGGCGAAGGCAGCCTGTCAGAATGCGATCCCGGCGCGCGCGGCGGTCACGGATTCATCGAACTGCGCCCGATCTGATTCTGGCGGCTGCGCAGGCAGGGTGCTGTAAACCCGGCACCCGATCCTGTACTGTCCAGCCCGCTATCCAAACGCCACCGCATACACCGGTGGCAGGGTGTTCGAGAGCGCCGTCCACGAATCACCCGCATCTTCCGACACCCACAGCCCGCCGGTAGTCGAACCCATCATCAGCGTGTTGCCGTCGTTCGATACTGCCAGCCCGTGACGGTAGATCAGGTCGTAGCAGTGCTGCTGCGGCAAGCCCTTGCGCAGCACTTCGAATGACTTGCCGCCATCGCGCGTGCGCGTCACGCACAAGGCGCCGTCTACCGGGTAGCGCTTTTCGTCCTTGACGGCCGGCACAAACCACGCCGTGTTGGCATCGTGCGGATGGGCGGCGACGGCAAAGCCAAAGTTCGATACCGCCGTGTTGGTGCATTCGACCCAATGTGCCCCAGCGTCGGTCGAGCGCCAGATGCCGTTGTGGTGCTGGCACCAGAGCGTGTCCGGTGCACCGGCGCAGCGCACGATGCGATGCGGATCCTGGATCTGCTCCGTCCCTGCTTGCTCAGGCGGCATGTAGGCGGCGCGCATGCCTTTGGCGGTGAGGCTCCACGTGGCGCCGTCATCG
>JANNCZ010000118.1:0-2287 GCA_031387185.1 Burkholderiales bacterium | reverse complement strand
GGCCACCCAGTGCCCGCTTGACCCCGCCTTCGCCTACGCCGATCAGGTGGTGATCGAAACCAACGATGGCCGCAGCTTCGACTCGGGCGAAGTGCGCTTTGCGCGCGGCCACGCCAAGCTGCCGCTCAGTCTCGATCAGTTACGCGAGAAGTTTGTGGATTGTGTCGCGCTCGGGCGGGCAACTTCCGGCATGGATGAGGCCGCAGGCGTTGTGCTGTACGAGAAGCTTGCCGGGCTGGAGCGGCAGGGGAGTGTGCGTACGTTGTTCTGACTTGGCAGGTGACGCCGTGCCTGTTCGTGTGGCGCAGGTTTCATCCCCGCGCACGCCTTGCCCGACATCGGCCCGAACGTGAATGCCGTCAGGCACGCAGCGCGCAAATCCGATCGGCGCTGCCTCGCTGAAAACAGTGAGTCAAGCCACAGCCATTGGTGCAAGCCATTCTTCAGGGTGTACGCCCTGAGAGGATTGTCTGCCAAGGGTTTCAGGCGGATGCCTGATTGATCTTCCAGGCTCCCACACAATTTGGCCATAATCCCCAATCGCTCTGCCAGATTGCGGGCACGGTGCGCGCAGCTTGTGGCAGCAGCATTGCCACCGTTGCCCACGCTTGTGGGTTTGAAGCGTTACAACCGGGGGGATAAACATGTGGCGCACAAGGTGGACGAAGGTGAAGCGGATGCGCAATGCAGTGACGCTGCTGCGCATTGGGGCCGGCGTCTGGATGGCCGCGCTGACATGGTTGGCTGCGGTGACTCCGGCTGGCGTGCTGGCCGCCACCATCGACAAGTTCTCGCCGCAAGGCGAAGTGCGCGCGGTGCGCCAGGTGGCGGTGCGCTTCTCGGAAGACATCGTCAAGTTTGGTGACCCCCAGTCGCCAACGCCGTTCAACCTCGACTGCAGCGAAACCGGCCAGGGCCGCTGGCTTGATGCGCGCGGCTGGGTGTTCGATTTCACGCGCGATCTGCCGCCCGGCGTGAAGTGCAGCTTCACCCTCAAGCCCGATACCAAGCCGCTGGCCGGTGGCAACTTCACCGGCAAGACCGCATTCACGTTTTCCACCGGCGGCCCGGCGGTGCTGCAATCGCAGCCCTACCAGGGGTCGGAGTCGATTGACGAGGAGCAGACCTTCATCCTGCGCCTCAACGGCGCGGCCCATGAAGCGAGCGTCCTCGAAAAAGCCTGGTGCGCTGCCGAAGGCATCGGCGAGCGTATTCCGGTGAGCATCATTGGCGGGCCGGAGCGCGTGGCTTTTTTCAAAGCACTCAAGCGGGACAAAGACACGGCCGACGACAAGATACTGCTGCTCAAGTGCAAGCAGCGCTTCACAGCAGGGGCCAACGTGAGTCTCATCTGGGGGCGCGGCATCACTACCAACGCGGCGGATGTGAAGCAGCGCGTCGCAACGAGCCAGGATCAGCCACTCAAGTTCAAGGTGCGGCCCGAATTCAAAATCAGCTTCACCTGCGCGCGCGACAACGCCAATGCGCCGTGCTCGCCGTACCAGCCGATGAGGGTGGAGTTTTCGGCCACTGTGGCGCGCAGTGTGGCCGATGGCATTCGTATCAAGACGGCAGACGGAGAGAAAAAACCTGCGTGGTCGCGTGATGATCCCGACGGTGCCGTCAATCGAGCCACCTTCACTGGTCCCTTCCCCGAGAGCGCGGAGATCAGCATCACGCTGCCGTCGAAATTTGCCGACGACACCGGCCGCGCACCGGTCAATGCGGCGAGCTTTCCCTTGAAGAGCAAGACTGGCGAGGGCACGCCGCTCGCCAAATTCGCCGCCAACTTCGGCATCATCGAATTGGCACAGCCGGTGTTGCCGGTGACGATGCGCAATCTGGAGCCGCAGATCAGGCAGGCGACGTTGAGCGTCAAGGCAAACGATGCTGCTGCGGTTGGGCCGGCTGGGGAAGACGCCAAAAATGGGAAATCGGGAGCGGCGGAGTCGCGAGCGTCCCAGCGCGGCACGCCAATGACCACCGCGCGCGTCACCGACGACACACAAATCCTCGCGTGGCTGGCGCGCCTGCGCCAGTCGGCCAGCGATGAATTCAAGTCGCGCGAAACGCCGCTGCTCGCACGTGAGCGCAACGTCAAGACCGCGACGCTGCCTGCGCCCGGTGGTGGCAAATCATTCGAGGTCATCGGCATCCCGCTGCCCGAGCCAGGCTTTCACATCGTTGAACTCGAGAGCGAGCGCCTCGGCGCTGCGCTGCTCGCCAAACCAAAGCCGATGTACGTACGTGCCGGCGCACTGGTCACCAACATGGCGGTGCATCTCAA
>JANNCZ010000102.1:0-8336 GCA_031387185.1 Burkholderiales bacterium | reverse complement strand
GGGCGAGCGCGTGATCACCGATGGCGTGATGAAGATTGGTCCGGGTGCGCCGGTGCAGGTGGGTGATGCCAAGGCTGCGGCTGCCGATTCTGGCAAACCCGCAGGTAAGCCCGCCGGCACGGGTGACAGCAAGTCCGCGCTTCCCGCGGACAAGAAATAGGAGCGCGGGAACACCATGATTTCGCGCTTCTTCATTGACCGGCCGATATTCGCGGCGGTGTTGTCGATTTTTATCGTGATCGCCGGTCTCGCGGCGATGCGCGTACTGCCGATTTCGCAATACCCGGAGATCGCACCACCGGTCGTCACCGTGACGGCGGTCTACCCCGGTGCCTCAGCCGAAGTGGTCGAGCAGACTGTTGCCGCGCCGCTGGAAAACCAGATCAACGGCGTCGAGAAAATGCTCTACATGAGCTCGACCTCGACCTCGCAGGGCGTGGTGCAGATTCAGGTGACGTTTGACATCGGCACCAACATCGATCAGGCGGCGCTCAACGTCAACAACCGCGTCAAGCAGGCCGAGGCGCGCCTGCCGGCTGAAGTGCGGCGGCAAGGCGTGACGGTGCAGAAGGGGTCATCCTCATTCTTGCAGGTGCTGGCGTTTTACTCGCCCGACGACCGCCACGACAGCCTGTTCATTTCCAACTACATCACGCTCAATGTGCTGTACTCGCTCAAGCGCATTCCAGGCACCACCAACGTGCAAATTTTTGGTGCCAAAGACTATGCGATGCGGGTCTGGATCAAGCCCGACCGCCTCGCGCAACTCAAGCTCACCACGGCCGACCTCGCACGCGCGATCAACGAGCAAAACGCACAGTTCGCGGCCGGCAAGATCGGCCAGACGCCGACGGTGGGCAAAGCCGGCGGCGGGCAGGAGTTGGTCTACACCATCACCACGCGCGGGCGCATGGCCGAGCCGCGCGAGTTTGAGCAGATCATCGTGCGCGCCAATCCGGATGGCAGCACGGTGCGCCTGCGCGATGTGGCGCGGATTGAGCTCGGCAGCAAAGACTACGACTTCATCGGCCGCATCAACGGCAAAGAGGCAACGCTGATCGGCATTTTTTTGCAGCCGGGTGCGAATGCGCTCGCGGTAGCGGCTGAGGTAAACAAGAGCATGCGCGGCCTCGCGGAGCGGTTCCCTTCCGGCCTCACTTACTCGACACCCTATGACACCACACGCTTTGTCGAGGTATCGATCCGCGAGGTGGTGATCACGCTGGCCGAGGCGATGGTGCTGGTGTTCCTCGTCGTGTTTTTGTTTCTGCAAAACCTGCGCGCGACCCTGATCCCGACCATCGCGGTGCCGGTGTCACTGATCGGCGCCTTCGCCGGTCTCTATTTGCTCGGCTACTCGATCAACACGCTGACGCTATTCGGCATGGTGCTGGCCATCGGCATCGTGGTCGATGACGCCATCGTGGTGCTCGAAAACGTCGAGCGCATCATGCACGAGGAACACAAGAGCGCGCGTGAAGCGGCGGTCAAAGCCATGCAGGAAGTCACCGGCCCGGTGATCGCGATTGTGCTCACGCTGTGCGCTGTGTTCGTGCCAATCGCCTTCCTCGGCGGCCTTACCGGCGAGTTGTACCGCCAGTTCGCGATCACGATTTCGATTGCGGTGGTGATCTCCGGCATCGTGGCGCTCACGCTCACACCGGCACTGTGCGTGCTGATACTCAAGCGCAGCACGGCTGCGCCGTGGGCACCGTTCCGCTGGTTCAACGCGTGGTTCACGCGCGTGACCGAGCGCTATGCGGGCGGCGTCAACTGGATGATCCGCCGAGGCCTGGTCGGCATCGTGTTGTTCGCCGGCATGGTCGCGCTCACGGCCGGTCTGTGGCGCGCCACGCCGGGCAGTCTGGTGCCCGATGAAGACCAGGGCTATTACATCGCGGCGGTGATCCTGCCCGACGGCTCGTCGCTCGAACGTACCGACGCCATCGTCGGCGAGGTTATCAAGATTATCAAGTCGAACCCGGCCAATGCGAATGTGATTGCCTTCACCGGTTTTGATTTTCTCGGTGGCGGTTATCGCAACAACGCGGCGACCATTTTTGTCACGCAAACGCACTGGGACGAGCGCAAGGTCACTGCCAAGCAACTGGTGGGCGAACTGTTCATGAAGACCGGCCACATCAAGGAGGCGCTGGTGCTGGCCTTCAACCCGCCGCCAATTTTTGGCTTGGGCAGCGCGGGCGGCTTCGAGTTTTATTTGCAAAATCGCGGCGAAGGCGGCGCCAAGCGCATGGCCGAGGTGTTGCAGCAGTTCACCATGAAAGCCAACGCCGACAAGCAACTGGGCGGCATGCAGACCCTGTGGCGCGCCAGTTCACCGCAACTCACGGTTGACGTGGACCGCGAAAAGGCCAAGGCCCTCGGCGTACCGCTCGACGCACTGTTCGACACCCTGGCCGCCACGCTCGGCAACTATTACGTCAACGACTTCAACAAGTCTGGCCGCGCCTGGCAGGTACTGATGTCGGCCGACGCGCCATACCGCCGCAAGCCGGAAGACATCGGCGCGATGTGGGTGCGCTCCGACAAGGGCGAAATGATTTCGCTCGCGTCCTTGGCAACGGTGAAATATTCCTCAGGGCCGGAGACGCTGGAGCGCTTCAACAACCTGCCCTCAGTGAAATTGTTCGGGCAAGGTGCACCCGGGGTCAGCTCGGGGCAGGCGATTGCCGCAGTCGAACGCGTCGCGCGCGAAAACCTGCCGCCCGAATTCAGCTTCGACTGGGGCGGCGCTTCGTTTCAGGAGAAGCGCTCGTCGGGTACCTCTGGTCTCGCCATCGGCATGGCAGTGGTGATGGTGTTTTTGATCCTCGCGGCGCAATACGAAAAATGGTCGCTGCCGCTCTCGGTGTTGCTGGCCCTCCCCTTCGGCACCTTCGGTGCACTCGCGGCAGTGTGGCTGCGCGGCATGACCAACGACGTGTATTTCCAGATCGGCCTCGTCACCCTGCTCGGCCTCGCAGCAAAGAATGCGATTTTGATCGTGGAGTACGCAGTGTTGAAACATCACGAAGGTCTCTCCACTGCGGCGGCGGCGGTTGAGGCAGCGCGTTTGCGCTTCCGGCCGATTTTGATGACCTCACTCGCGTTCATTCTCGGCGTGTTGCCCCTTGCCATTTCGACCGGCGCCGGCGCCGGTGCGCGCACCTCGGTCGGCACCGGCGTGATGGGCGGCATGATCGCGGCCACCTTCCTCGCGATCTTTTTCATTCCGCTGTTTTTCAAACTCATCGTGGACCGCACCTGGCGCGAGAGCCGCACGGCGGCCGAGATCAAGGCGGAGGCGGCGCATGCGCGCGAGCGGGCGCTGCAGCCTGCCGGTGCTGTGCAGGTGCCGCCGCCTGGAGCGCAAGCGGTGCCACGGGGAGACAACAATGCGTAACGCCATGTCGATGCGAGCGTTTGCGCTGCTGGGCATCGCCTTGGCACTGACCGGCTGTGCGCAGCCGGGTCAGGACTACCAGCGCCCGCCACTCGACCTGCCCGCAGCATGGGAGCCGGGTGGCCCAGGCAGCGCCGCGAAGACCCCCGCACAGTGGTGGAAGCTGTTCAAGGACCCCGCGCTCGACGCCTTGGTCGACGAAGCCCTCGCGCACAACCGCGACATCAAGGCTGCTGCGGCGCGCATCGACGAGGCCCGCGCCAACATCATCGTCACCGACGCCGACCGCTGGCCTACCATCTACGGCACCGCCAACACCGCGCGCACGCAGATCACCCAGCGCAACGCGACGCCGCTGTTCCCCGGCGTGCCGATTGAATCGAGCAGCAACCGCATCACGCTCGCGGCGTCCTACGAGACCGACTTCTGGGGCAAGTACGCGCGCGCCACCGAGGCTGCGCGCGCCGAGTTGCTGCGCACTGAAGCCGCGCGCGACGCGGTGCGTTTAGGCCTGATTGCCGACATCGTCTCGGGCTACTTCGCGCTGGTGTCGCTCGACGGGCAGGAACAAGCCGCGCAACGCACCTACGCCACGCGCGACGAACTGGCCGGCTTGCAGGCGAAGCGCTTCGCTGCCGGCGTCGCCTCGGAACTCGAAGTGCGCACGACGGAAGCCGAACGCGAAGCCGCGCGCGTGCAGCAGATTGCGATCACGCGCGCACGCGCACGCGAAGACGCGCGCCTCGCGGTGCTGCTCGGGCGCTCGCCGCGTGACGTGTGGGAGAAGCGCATCGGTGCTGCTCCGCGCGGTGAAGCCGCCGCTGCAGCGGCGCCGCCCACAGGCCAAGCGCCGGCGTCTGCCGCGCCTGCGGCAAGCGTTCAGGGATCCATCCCCGCAGCGATCGCTACGGCGATTCCTGTAGTCATCCCCGAGGGCCTGCCTTCCGACTTGCTGCAACGCCGCCCCGACCTGCGCGAAGCCGAGCAACGCCTGATCGCCGCCAACGCCCGCATCGGCGCGATCCGCGCGGCGTACTTTCCATCAATCACCCTGACCACCTTCCTCGGCACCGAAAGCGCCGCGCTCGGCAATCTGTTCTCCGGCCCGTCGCTGATCTGGCAACTCGCCGCCGCCCTCACGCAACCGATCTGGGGCGCGGGCCGCACCGATGCGCAGTTGTCGGCCGCCACCGCGCGCCAGCAGGAAGCGCTGGCCAACTATGAGAAGGCCGTGCAAAGCGCCTTCGCCGACGTGCGCGTGGCACTCGCCGCGCATCAGGCGGCGCGCGAAACGTTTGAAGCGCAATCGCGCCGCAGCGCGTCGCTCGCGCAAGCCCACAAGCTCGCGCGCCTGCGCTACGACAACGGCGTATCGAGTTTGCTCGAAGTGCTCGACGCCGAACGCAATCTGCTCGCGGCGGAACTGTCGCGCTTTGAGGCGCTGGCGCAGCAGCGTGGGGCGGTGGCGGATTTGGTCAAGGCATTGGGGGGCGGTTGGGGCGAGGCAAAAGACTAAAATTCCGACAGGGCATCAGCCGGAGAGCCAATATCCATGCGCTTTTCCGGGGCATGTCTTTGTGGAGCGGCTCTGGTGGCGGCTTTCATGGGCGGGTGTTAGGCGATGCGCGCGTTTGTTCCTTTTATTCGTCAAATAATTGCGTTCGACGAATAAAAGGAACATACTTTGTCCATGTCCCCCGATACCCCTGATACCCCTGATACCCATAGCCAGCGTGTCCTCGACCTGGCTCGCCAGAGAGGACTGCTACGCGCCAGCGATCTGGACCTCATCAGCGCGCCTCGGGTTGTCTTGGCGCGCCTGACCGCTGCCGGCCTGCTCGAAAGGATTGGACGTGGCCTGTACCGTCTGCCGGATGCCCCGAGGTCGGAACACGAAAGTCTCGTGACCATCGCCGCCAAGGTGCCGCAAGCCGTGTTCTGCCTGCTCACTGCACTACAGTTCCACGAGCTGACCACACAACTGCCGCGCCAGATCTGGATTGCCATGCCGCGTGGCAGCCACGCCCCACGGATCGATTACCCGCCGGTCAAAATGGTGCAGTTCACGGGCGATGCTTACACGGCAGGTATCGAAACGGTAGAACGGGACGGCATCAAGCTGCGGGTATACGGCGCTGCCAAGACAGTGGCCGATTGCTTCAAGCATCGCAACAAGATCGGTTTGGACGTGGCGCTGGAGGCGTTGAAGGATGCGCGCGCGCGCAGCAAGGCTTCAAACGATGACATCTGGCGCTATGCCAAGGTGTGCCGGGTAGCCAACGTGATGCGACCCTATCTGGAAAGCCTCGCATGAGCCGGGTCACGCCGCATGCCGCTTCCGTCCGTGAGCGCCTGCTCAACACCGCCAAGGCGCAGGGCGCCGACTTCAATCAGGTGCTGGTGCGCTTTGCGCTGGAGCGCATCCTCTACCGTTTGACCCTGTCGCGCCACGCGGATCGTTTTGTGCTCAAGGGCGCACTGCTGTTCACGCTCTGGTACAACATGCCGCATCGGGCCACGCGTGACGCCGACCTGCTCGGCTTCGGCGCGAGCGATCAGGCTTCGGTCGCAGAAACGTTCCGCGACATCGCCGCAATTGTGGTCAACGATGGCATCGTGTTCGAGCCGGCCTCGGTCACCGTCGAGGAAATCCGCAAGGACGCGGGCTATGGCGGCGTCCGCGTGGTCATTGCGGGTGAACTTGCCAGGGCGCGCAGCAGAACGCAAATTGACGTTGGCTTCGGCGATGCAGTCACACCTGCGCCAGTGGAGGCTGTTTATCCAGTGCTGTTGGACGATTTGCCCGCGCCCCGGCTGCGCGCCTATCCGGTGTACACGGTCGTCGCGGAAAAGCTCCATGCCATCGCCTTGCTGGGCATGACCAACAGCCGTCTGAAGGACTATCTTGATCTGTCGGTGTTACTGGAACGCGAAACCCTGGACGCCGGTTTGCTGGCCCAAGCGATCAAGGCCACTTTTGACCGTCGCAGCATGGCGATAGCCGATGCGCTGCCGATGGGGCTGTCAGACGAGTTCGCACGCGATGCCTCGCGGCAATTGTTGTGGCTGGCGTTTCTCAAGAAGAACGCACTTCCGCCCGAGCCATTGGCGGCCGTCGTGGAGCGCTTGCGATCTTCCCTGGCACCCGCGTTGAAGCGGGCCGCGCACTGAACGCTGATTTGGTCAAAGCCTTGGGCGCGGGCTGGGACGCGTCGAAAGGAAAGTACCATCATGGCGCCCGCCGGAGAGCCAGTATCCATGCGACTTCTCTGGCTATATCGTCGTAGAGCGTCTCCGGTAGAGGCTTTCCGCGTGGCGACTGTTTGGGGCGTCGCCTTTTCGGAAAACCAATCCGCATTGGTCCAATGTTCCGGAGAAACGCCCGCGATTGACGAAAAACGCCCGCAAAAGCACGTTTCTTACGAAAAACGCCTGCGTCTTTCCTGTCGCACTTACTCTGCCGAGCCCGCGACTTGTGCCGTACCACCAAGCAATAGCGCCGCGCCCTTTTCCGCAATCATGAACGTCGCCGCATTGGTGTTGGCCGAAATCAGCGTCGGCATGACCGACGCATCGATCACGCGCAGGCGCTCGGTGCCGCGCACGCGCAGTGACGGGTCTACCACCGAGCGTGCGTCACTGCCCATGCGGCAGGTGCCAACCGGGTGGAATACCGTGCCGCCACGGGTGAGGGCAAATTGCTCCAGTGCAGCCGCCTCACCGGGCATGGTTTCGGCTTCCCACAAATCGCGGAACGCCGGTTGCCGGTAAATCTCGCGGAGCATCTCCAGCCCGGCGACGACGACTTTGCGGTCATGCGGCTCAGTGAAATAACCCGGCTCGATGCGCGCCTGCTCGAATGGGTCGGTCGATTGGATTGCCAGCCGGCCGCGTGAATCAGGGCGGCATTGGCAGGCTGACGCGCTAAAGCCAGAGTAACTATGGAGCGGGTCGCCCGGCTTGTCGACCGACAAGGGCATGACGTTGAACTGGATGTCGGCGCGGCCATCGCGCGCATGCGGGGTGCGCGCAAAGCCGCCCACTTGACCGGCCCCCACGGTAAGCGGGCCGCGATTTTGCAGCAGCCACTGCAGACCCATTTTGGCCAGCTCGACGGGGTTCCGCACCTGGTCGTTGAGCGACATTTTCTTTTTTAAGCGCACGATTACGCGCGCCTGATAGTGGTCTTGCAGGTTCTCGCCCACTTCAGAGGCGTCTGCAACAACCGGGATGCCGTGTTGTCGCAAGAGCGCTGCGGGGCCGATGCCCGACAGTTGCAGCACCTGTGGCGATTGCAGTGCGCCTGCCGCGAGAATCACCTCGCGTTCGGCACGCGCCTGCTGGACTGTGCCATCCGTGATCCATTCCACCCCAACCGCAGTCGCGCCCTCAAACACCACACGCGATACTTGCGCGTGCATGATCACTTGCAAGTTGGGACGTGCGCGCGCCGGCTTCAGGAAGCAGCCTGCGGCTGACGAGCGCCAGCCGTCCTTGATGGTGAGCTGGTAGGCCCCAACACCGTAATCGGTCGCGGCGTTGAAGTCGGGATTGTGCGGCAGGCCGAATTGCTGGCCCGCTTCGAGCCACGCGGCGCAATACGGATGGTCATTGCGCAAATCCGACACGCCCAACTCACCCGCGCAGCCGTGATACTCGCTTGCGCCACCGGCATAGTTTTCCGAGCGCTTGAAGTAAGGCAACGTTGAGGCATAGTCCCAGCCGGGGGCGCCGGCCTTCACCCAATCTTCGTAGTCGTCCTTCTGGCCGCGAATGTAGATCAGGCCATTGATCGACGACGACCCACCGAGCACACGCCCGCGCGGCCAATTGATGTTGCGGCTGCCGGTAAGTTCCTCAGGTTCGGTCGCAAACTGCCGACTCACGAGCGGGTCGACCATGGTCTTGAAGTAACCCACCGGCAGATGGATCC
>JANNCZ010000090.1:0-2100 GCA_031387185.1 Burkholderiales bacterium | reverse complement strand
GCCCAGGTCTTGACGATGGCGGCGATACGCTCATCAGTCACAAACTTGACGCGCTGCGCTGCTGCGGCGCCACCCAGCTTGCCGAGGGACGCCACCATTTCGCCGACGCTGACCACAATGCCCGGCAGGCTGAGCGCACGCAGTACCCCCCAAGACGCCGACGGCAAGTCAAACGCGCGTACCAGGTTGGACACCACGTCGCGCGGGCCGCACATCCACATCAAGGTCTCGGGGGGCACCGGGCAGGCGTAGTCAATGCCGTTGAGCGGCTCACGCACGACGGCACTGGCAAATGAGGAGGCCGCAGCATTGGCCTTGCCAGGGCGCACTGACACGGTGGGAATACGCACCGCGCGGCCATCGATGTAACCCTTGCGGTGATAGTCGGCAATCAGCCATTCGCCAATCAGTTTTTGCACGCCATACGATGCTTGCGGCGTGGGCATGGTGCTGTCGGTGATGACATCGGGCAGGGGCGTGCCAAACACCGCGATGGAGCTGGCATAGAGCACCTTGGGTGCCTTGCCGGTATTGGTGTGTAAGGCACGGCAGGCTTCGAGCAGGTTGCGCGTGCCGTCGAGATTGACCGCCATGCCGAGCGCGAAATCGGCTTCGGCCTGGCCGCTGACCACTGCCGCGAAATGAAAAATGCCGTCCACGCCACCCTGGCCGCTGTGACTATCGACGCGTTCGATGAGCTTGCCAAGCGTCTGCGTGTCGCTGACCTCACCTTTTACGAAGCGTACGCGCGCATCCTTGACGGCAGCCGCTGGCTCGGCGATATCAAACAGCACAATCTCGTTGATCTCTTTGCGCGCCAGCAGGGCGCGCGCGACCTTTTGTCCGAGAAATCCGCCGCCGCCGGTGATGAGAATATTCATGATTTTTCTGTGATGTCGAGAAATATCAAGTTTATTCCATTGGTATAGGAGGACTGCCGCCAGTTACAACGAGGCCGCCGCCCGTTACACAGAGGCCATATTCTGCGACAGAGAGGCCACCGACAGTCACAATGAGCCAACCGGTTGCGACAAAAAATCAGCCGCCTCCGCCGCATCGCGCGTGCGTTTCATCGGCGGCAGCGCTTGCCAGATGCGCTTGCCATAGTGCTTGTCGACGAGGCGCGTGTCGCCAATCATCAGCACACCGCGGTCGGTTTCGTCACGAATCAAGCGCCCGGCACCCTGCTTCAACACGATGGCGGCATGCGGCAACTGAAACTCCATGAAGGGGTTGCCGCCCTGCGCTTTCATTGCGTCAATGCGTGCGGAGAGCACCGGATCATCCGGCGGCGCGAACGGCAGCTTGTCGATCACCACCAGCTTGAGTGCGTCGCCCTTGACATCGACACCCTCCCAAAACGACTGGCTCGCCACCAGCACGGCGTTACCGAGCGAGCGAAAACGGTCGAGCAGTTCGGTACGCGAGCCTTCGCCTTGCAGCAGTAATGGCAGATCCAGCCCGCGCCGCTTGAGCTGATCAGTGAGCAGTTCGTGCGCGCTGCGCATCGCGCGCAGGGTGGTGAACAGCATGAAGGTGCCGCCAATACCACTGCGGCTGGCGGCCTCGATCAGCGGCAGCGCGCGCTCCACCACGGCAGCGGTGAACTCCGGCGCGTTTGCCTCAGGCATCTCTTGCGGCACATAGAGCAGCGCCTGCTCCGGAAAATTGAAGGGGCTGGGCCAGGACTTCGCCACCGTGTTTTCAATTTCGTTCAAACCCAACTCGGCGAGATAGTGCGAAAAGTCGTTCTTCACGGCCAACGTGGCAGAGGTGAATATCCAAGCACGCGCCTGGTTTTGCACTTGGGCGCGAAACAGCGGGGCAATCGACATCGGCGTGAGATGCAGATGAAAGGTAGCGCCAAAACTCTCGACCCAGCGCACCGGCGGACTCGCGGCGAGCGCGGCTTGCTCATCGTCGGGTGCGCGCGATGAGCTGTCAGCCGGCTTGGCCGACTGCCAATCCCCCAGCCAGGCTTCGATGCCACGCTCCAACTCATCACAACGCGCCATCATCGCCTCGATCTCTTCGTGACGTTCGGCTTGCGTCTCCAGCGCACGGCGCAGCTCCAGCAGTTTGGCGAGCACCACCCGCAAC
>JANNCZ010000085.1:0-4161 GCA_031387185.1 Burkholderiales bacterium | reverse complement strand
TGCGCGGTGTTCGGTATTCCCGATGATGACCTCGGTGAAGTGTTGATGGCCGCGATTGAACTCGCGCCCGGCGCGGTGATGACGGCAGATGAAGTGCAGGCGTTTCTCGCGCCGCGTCTCGCCAAATACAAAATTCCGAAGCGCATCAGCTTTCACACCGCACTGCCGCGCGAAGACAGCGGCAAGATTTTCAAACGGCGCTTGCGAGATCCGTATTGGGAAAAGGCGGGGCGGCAGATATGAACGCCTTGCGTGATCCAGAGGGGCAGTGAGCATGCAGGCATCCGGAAGTGGACGATGAAAACACTTTGGCGTCTGACCTATCAACCTAAGAGCATTGGTGGGAGCGGTTCTATGCGATATAACGTCTGGAAACCCTTGGTGCGTGCGCCTCTATCGGCAAGAGCCTGGGTGATTCTTGGGGTGGGCGCATTCAATTGTGCGTGCATGGGGCTGATGGGCACCGCTCAGGCGCAGGACGCCGCCGCTTTCCCCAACCGCCCGATCAAAATCGTCACGCCCACCGCAGCAGGCGGCAATATCGACATCATGGCGCGCGCTCTGGCCGAGAAGCTTGCCGCTTCCTGGGGTCAAAGCGGGGGCCAGGGTGTGGTGGTCGAGCCGCGCCCCGGGGCCAACGGCATGATCGCTGCCTCCTTCGTGGCCAAAGCGCCCGCCGATGGGTACACGATCTTGTTCTCACACAGCGCGCTGGTGCAAAACCTGCTGCTGCAACCGAACCCGCCCTACAAGCTCGCCGACTTCGCGCCGGTGACGATGCTGGCGTTGTTCCCGATTGCCTATGCGGTCAATGCTTCGCATGGCGTCAACTCGCTGGCCGAACTGATCGCGCTCGCCAAGGCCAAACCGAAGACGCTCTCGTTCGGCTCCTACGGCACCGGCTCGGGCGGGCACATCATCGGCGCGGGTCTCAATCGCGCTGCGGGCATCGACCTGATTCACGTGCCTTACAAGGGCGAGGTGCCAGCGGTGACCGACATGCTGGCCGGCCAGGTGTCCTCCACCTATGGCTCGGTGGGTTACATGGCGCGCCAGATTCCCGGCGGCAAGGTCAAATTGCTCGCGGTGGCGAGCACCGAGCGCCTCAAAACATTTCCCGATGTGCCGACGTTTGCCGAAGCGGGCTATGCCGCGATCAATCTGCCGGGCTGGGGCGGCTTGTTTCTGCCCGCAGCGACGCCACCTGCCATCGTCAACAAATTCAACGAAGAAGCGGTCAAGGCACTGCGCTTGCCGGACATCAGCGACAAGATTTTCGGCATGGGTTTTGTGCCGGTCGGCAATGGCGCAGCGGAATTTGGCGCGTCGCTCAAGGCGGAGTTTGAAAAGTGGGACATTGCGATTCGTGAGAACCAGATCAAGATCGAGTAAGGCCTGTCAGGCATGCCCGGCATCAGCAGGCAGTGTGAATCATCAAGCCAACCAAGCGCGTGCATCTGCTGCCAACGCTGCCGCAGCGAACAGCAGTAGTAAACTTCTCCATCCGCTTGAGATTTTCTCCACCCGCTTAAGATTGCGTGGGAGCGTGACATGCCCCTATGTTTGGCGAATGCAACAAACGTTCTTATTCCGGAGGCTCAACGATGGCCCACTCGAATAACGTAGCCCAACCATCCCGCGCCCGGCGTCCTCAGCCGCGGCTGAGCGCGCAGCAAGTCAAAAATCAGCCGGCCATGGAGCTTCTCAGTTCTTGGCTGACCGCCAAGCAGATTGACGCAAAGTCCCAGCCCGCACAATTTCTCGCCATCAGTCAGGCGCTTGATGAGCATAGGCTGTCAACGCGGAAATTGTTTCCTTGAGCCTGGTCGTCTTCCTTGACACCGGCGTATTGGGGCTGATTACGCATCCTCAGGCAGGCGCCACTGCTACCGGGTGCGTTAACTGGCTGCTTGGATTGCTTGGCACAGGGGCGCGCATTTGCGTCCCGGAAATCTGTGATTACGAACTGCGGCGCGAATACCTGAGACGCAACAGCACGGCCGCATTGGCCCGCCTGGACCAGCTCAATCGCAGCATTGAATATGTTGCGATCAATACGCAGACGATGAATCACGCCGCAACATTATGGGCCGACGCCCGCAACAGCGGACACGTAACGGCAGATCCGCAAGCATTGGACGGCAACGTCATCCTCGCGGCGCAGGCGCAACTGTTTGCCAGCCCGGACGATCAAGTGATTGTCGCGACGACTAACGTAGGCCATCTCGCCCACTTTGTTGCTGCGAGCACCTGGCAGGCCATTTCAGCGTAGGTTCCACGAGCGCGATGTAGCCGACATGATCGTTGTTGATATTCCTGATTTTCCGCAAGCACAAGTCATCGCCGTTGCTGCTTTGGCGACTGCCGCAGATAGCAAGGTGCGCGAACGTGTGATGGGTATTTGCTCACCAGTACAGTATTTAGCGCCCGGCGACATGCCAGGGATTGGCGCGGGAGGGTCGGTGCCAAATTACTCGGCCAGGGACTATTTCGAGTTTTACGAAAAACGCAAAATGGCTCTTCCTTCAAGATCTGACGTTGTTATCGTCGAACAGCCGAAGCATGGAAAAGTGGTTAAGGGAACCAACTCGGCCAACTCCGAATTGATGCAGTACATATCCAATCCAGGCTACGAGGGGCGAGACCGCATCGTCTATCGGGTGCTGGTCGAGGGACAACCGGTCAAATTGATCTACTTTGTTCACGTCACAAAGAAAAATCTGGATGCGTCACCGAGCCCGAAATTCTGTCGCACTGGTGTCTGGAAAATCTCCTCAACCGGCGATGGCTCCTGGGAACTGCAAGACAACGCCAGCGTTGATCCAGGCAACTACACCATCTCAGACACCGCCAACAGCGGCTTCCCCTTCGGCCCACTCTCATCCAACCACGAAGGCGTTCGATACACGGGCTTGGGCGGCGCAACCGTAGACGGCACAGACGGCATGCTACATGGTGGCCTGCCCGCAAATCCGCTCCAGGAGCGGTTCTATAAAAGCAAGGCTTCAACAGTGGATCGAGCAGCGGCTTTCTTGCAGTGAGCTGAAGTACCGGCTACTGGCAGAGATCGTTTGGCGCATGACATCAATTCTGCTTTTTTGCCTCAACATTTCTTAACCCAATCGGAATCACTCTCATGAAACAACTCGTCAGCATGCAAGGCAAATGCGTCGTCGTCACCGGTGCTGCACAAGGCATCGGCAAGGCTCTCACTGAACTCGTCATCGACCAGGGCGGCACCGTGGTGGCGGTGGACCGCAACGCTGATCAACTCAAGTCTGCCGCCGCCGGATGGTCAGCCGATCACGTGCTGCCGCTGGTCGGCAGCGTGACTGACGAAGACTTCGCTGCCGAAGCAGTGCGCCAGGGCATTGCGCGCTTTGGCGCGATCCAGGGGCTGGTCAACAACGCCGGCATCATCCGCCCGGCGATGATCGAGAAGATGAGCATGACGCAATGGCGTGAAGTGATCGATGTGCATCTGACAGGTTCCTTCATCTGGCTGCAAACCGTGGGCCACCACATGATCGAGCGCGCCCGCGCCGGCGAAAAATTTCCTGGTTCCATCGTCAACATTTCGTCGGATGCCGGGCGCAAAGGTTCGATCGGCCAGATCAACTACGCGGCGGCCAAGTCAGGTATGTTCGGCATGACGATGACGGCGGCGCGCGAGTGGGGCCGCCACCAGATCCGCACCAACACCGTTTGCTTTGGCGTGGTCGAGACGCCGATGACCGAGGTGATTCGCGGTGAGAAATTTCGCGACGGCATGCTCGCGCAAATCCCGATGGGGCACTGGAGCACGCCGGAAGAAGTGGTCAAGACGGTGGTATTCCTGCTCTCGGATGCATCGTCGTATACGACCGGGCAGCACATCGCGATCAACGGTGGCTATCACGTCTCGGTGTGATACCGGCAGCGACGCTTGTGCGCGCCCCACACTTCGCGCACTTCGCAGACAAAGATCGCAACTCTCTCACTGAAAACGCCACATGATCGACTACGAAAAACTCAAAAACTGGCGCTCGCCGCCGGTGCGTCACAGCTACACCGCAAAGGAAGTGATGCTCTACGCGCTCGGCGTGGGCATGGGCCAGGACCCGCTCGACCGTGACGAGCTGCGCTATGTGTACGAGCGCGACCTGCGCGTGCTGCCGAGCA
>JANNCZ010000058.1:0-8572 GCA_031387185.1 Burkholderiales bacterium | reverse complement strand
CCATTTTCCAAGCCCATGACGCCGAGACCCGCTCCAGGAGCGGGTCTCGGGGATGTGCTTCCTCGAAAAACGTCTAGTACGGATTGAGAATCGCGTTGCGCGTGATCTCGGCCGGGCTGCGCAACCCGCACAGCGCCATGCTGGTATCGAACTCTTTCTGGATGATTTCCAGCGCCGTGGTGACGCCCGGCTCGCCCAGCGCGCC
The DNA here is from genome assembly GCA_031387185.1 of Burkholderiales bacterium. Taxonomy (GTDB): domain Bacteria; phylum Pseudomonadota; class Gammaproteobacteria; order Burkholderiales; family JAEUOS01; genus CANJDH01. The sequence goes on along the minus strand of JANNCZ010000058.1, from coordinate 8,367 downwards.
CAACCCAAAATTGAACGCGCGGCCAATCATCGTGCCCTTGGCGCCGTGCGCAAGGGCTTTCAACAAATCCTGGCCACTGCGAATGCCACCATCCATCCACACTTCGATCTTGTCACCGACCGCGTCCACAATCGGTGGCAGTGCCTTGATCGACGAGCTCGCGCCATCCAGTTGACGCCCGCCGTGATTGCTCACCACGATGGCATCGGCGCCGGAGCGCACCGCGAGCTTGGCGTCTTCAACATCCTGAATGCCCTTGAGGATCAGCTTGCCGCCCCATTCGTTTTTCACCCACTCGACCACGCCCCAGTCGAGCGTGGGGTCGAACTGCGATGCGGTCCATTTCGAGAGCGAGACGATGCCCTCCGCGCCCTTGACATGGCCCATGATGTTGCCGAACACCTTGCGTTTTGCGCCGAGCATACGCAAGCCCCACGCCGGTTTGGTCATCAGGTCAAACACATTGCCGGCAGTGATCTTGGGGGGCACCGTCATGCCGTTTTTCAAATCCTTGTGGCGCTGGCCGATGATTTGCAAGTCAAGCGTCAACACCAACGCTGAACATTTGGCGGTCTTGGCGCGCGCGATCAGGCGCTTGATGAAGTCGCGGTCACGCATCACGTATAGCTGGAACCAGAACGGCGTGGTGGTAGCCTCGGCAACGTCTTCGATCGAGTTGATGCTCATGGTCGAGAGCGTGAACGGCACGCCGAATTTTTCGGCCGCGCGCGCGGCGAGAATTTCGCCGTCAGCCCATTGCATGCCGGTCAGGCCCACCGGAGCCAGCGCCGCCGGTAGTGCCACCTTTTCGCCCAGCATGGTCGAAGCCGTGCTGCGCTGCTCGACATTGACCGCTACGCGCTGACGCAGGCGCAGGGCGTGCAGGTCGGTACTATTGGCGTTGTAGGTGCTCTCGGTGTAGCTGCCGGCGTCGACGTAATCGTAGAACGCCTTGGGGGCATTTTTCTTGTGCAGGACGCGCAGGTCTTCAATGCAGGTGATGACGGGCATGGTGATTTGCAGAGAGCGGAAAACGCTGATTTTAGCCCGCGCGTCTGGTGCTTCGTCAAAAGCGCGAGAGCGCGCACGCGCTGCCAAGCGCTGCCGATGCCAGCCTGATTCCATACGTAAACCGGCATAGCGGCTGATGACAGTGGGCACCCGTTCGGCAGACGGCACAGCCGTCAACGCGGCTTATCGCCCTTGAGCGTGACCCGGTGCATCAGGCGCTTGTAGCCGTGATAGTCGTTGACCGGGTTGTGCAGCACGCAGCGGTTGTCCCAAAAAGCGATATCGCCGCTCTGCCACGAGAAGCGGCAGGTGAACTCCGGTTTGCTCTGGTGCGCGAACAAAAATTCGAGCAGCGGGCGGCTCTCTTCCTCACTCATGCCGGCAAAGCGTGCGGTGTGGCCGAAGTTGACATAGAGTGATTTGCGCCCGGTCTCGGGGTGGGTGCGCACCACCGGGTGCTCGGCCACCAATTCCTTTTTCGACTGCGCGGTCGGCGCATCCTTGATGCGGTCTTCGCGCGTCTTGGTCACATCGGCCTTGGCTGATGTGTTGACACCTTTGAGCGGCAGCAGCAGCGCCTGCATGGCCGGCGACAGGGCTTCGAATGCCGCCGCGCCGCTGGCGAACAGGGTGTCGCCGCCGAAGGGCGGCACTTCGCGCGCGATCAGCATGGTGGCCATTGGCGGCGTGTCGAGATAGGCGGTGTCGGTGTGCCAGATGCCGCCAAAGTTGTGTTTCTCGTGCGGCAGTTTCAGCACCGGGATGATCAGCGGATGGCCTTCGATGCCCGCAACGAAGGGGTACTCGACCACTTCGCCAAAGCGTTCGGCGAAGGCCTGAAATTGCGCGGGCGGCAACGGCTGGTTGCGAAAAAAAAGTACGCCGTGTTCGAGCCAGATGCGGCGCAGTTCGCTGATGTGCGCGTCGCTTTGTGGCCGGGTCAGATCAATGCCCGTGACGACGGCGCCGACGGCGCCGGCGAGTGGTTGAATCGGGAACGAAGAGGGAGATGACATGCGCGAAGATGCCCTGCGAGAGATCGCCTTGGATAGCGCCGCGCCAAACTTGGCAAACAGGGAATGGGTGCGGCACCGGAAGCGGCAATTTTATGCTGCGCAGCCAGCGGACCGGCGTTTCATCCTGCCACGCGGATCAACATTTGAACCAGCACCGGTTCCGGGGATGTCGGGTTCCGGGGACCCCATCGTTTTTGCGGAGTGGATCACTCCGGCCGCAGCCACTCCTGCGTGCGCCCGAACAGCGGAATGCCGATGTAGCCACGCACCGTCAGGCGCCGGCCATCGGCCGACAGTGTCATCGCGCTGCGGTAGATGTTGCCGGTGTCGGGGTCGAGAATCTCGCCACCGCTGTATTCGCCGCTCTGGCCATCTTCCACTTTGCGCATGCCGGTGAGAAAGGCCATGCCGTTGAGGCGCTTGTCTCTGCGCTCGTCGGTGCATTTGCTGCAGATTTTGTCGGGGTCTTCGCCTGGCACCAGGCTGCGCACGATGCGCCCGGTGTAAACCCCGCCAGCCGCAGTGATACGGATCACCGCGCGCGGCTTGCCGCCGCCATCGCCAAAGGTGTGCCATTCGCCGGCCGGGCCGGGGCTGGCTGCGTTGGCCGCTGCGTTGTAGGTTGCCTTGTCTGCTGTTTTGCCGCCAGAGTCGCCGCCGCCGGGTTGCGCGCAGGCAACCGCGCCGCATAGGGCAAACGCGGCGAGGACGCACAACAACCAATGCCGGGCGCCGCGCATCAAGGCGGGCATCGCCCTGAAACGCGCTCCAGGAGCCATTCTGCAGGCCATAATTAGCGGGAAGTGTGCAGGCATTGCGCGGCGCAATCATAGAGGGTGGTCTGCGGCGGCATCGGTGATGAAGAGTGCCGCGTCGATGGAGAAGCTCGAATTCATCTTCAATTTTCCGGATCGCTGGCACCAAGCGCAGAAAGCCAAAACTGTACCCTATGTAAAATGGTTCGAGCAGATCACACCATGCCGCCCGCCACTCTCACTTCACCTTTCATCGCACCGCCTGCTGCGTTGGCTCCAGAACCAACCCGCGCAGACGACCCACCCGTGCGCCTCTCCGGGTGATCCGTTGGTTTCGCGGCATTTGCCACCGCGAGACCGAAATTTGATCGCGTAATGTTGGCAGCTATTCCTGATCTGTTTCGCTATCCACGTCCTCTTTGCTCTGACCTGGCGAGACGCTGCCAAAGTTAAGACGCAACTGGTCTGCGCGCGGTATGCAGATTTTCAGGCGATGCCCGGCGACATTTCCATTGAGCGTGAGCAGCGATGAACTGGTGCCGTCAGCCTTCTTGCCGTCAAAGGTGTGGAATTCAGTGGCATCGTAGTGAATCGCGCTCGCCAAATGAATGGCATCGGGCACACGAATGTTTTTGATGACATCCTTGCGCGGATCATTTCTCTGGTGGCTGCGAATTTCGCCTGCCAAATCCATGATGCGGGCATCGATTGACAATTCCTGGATATAGCGATTTTGAAAAACGGCGCTCAGATTTTTTCGCTGATCTGCGGTCAACTTACTGTCCAGAACCTCTGCGCGCCAGAGGACAGATGTCATCAGAATCGCTTTGCCAGCTTCAACCAGTTCGATAACTTCAGCCAGACCATCCATTTCCGCAGGGCCCTCGCGCTTCTCATCCTGAATCCAAGCGATGAGAGGTGCTGCATCCCAATAAAACCTTGGCTTACCAGCTGCCATTTCTGATTTTCTCTACATAGTCAGTCGAGGAAAGGCCATCAAAGGCATCCCTCGCGATGCCCCGCATCGATGACAATTTCGGCAAATCGGATTGCTCTGGCAACACTTCGATCCGCTCTACCTCCATGAAGTGAGGAAATTTCTCTGCCTTCTTGTAGTAAAGCTCACCGTAGATTTTTACAAAATGATCAATCCCGGCGACTGCTTCCTTGAACATGCCCTTTGCAAAATGACACTTGATGTTTGAGGGGCCGACAACCGGGTAGACCTTGAACAAATTTTTGCCATTGTGAATATCCAAAACATCCAGGCTGCCAACTATGGAGCCTCGCTCGACCTGATCCGGCCCCAGTATCAAATCCACCTTCGCATCCAACGACTTCGGCACGTCAATCTGATCATCGCCAATCTGAACGATGATCTGAGACATGTGTCTCTTTAACGGTTGGGCGAGTTGCTTATACGACTCAAGCAAATCCATGTCTGAATCTGCTGGGCGCTTGCCTTCGATGACCTGCCTGATATCCCGGCCAAACCGGGCAACCACTTGTGATCCGTAGTTTTCAGTCTTGTGCCTGGATACCGCCTCAATTTCGATAGTGACCGGGCTATTCATCGAAAGCGCGGTAATCCGGTAGTAGAGTCCCGGACTTTTTCGGCCGGATACCCGTTTGTCAATGTGATTGAGCACTTGCTTGATTGCATCCAATTGGTCAATAAGATCGCTCAGGCGAAGGCCATCGTTGGCTTCATCTCCTTTTAAGGTGACCTTGAATCGACCGTCGTTCATTTCGATGCACTCATGGGGTTCTTTGTTGGCTTGCTCTCGCCATGCTGCGGCCCTGCATTCACAGCGGATCGGCAAGATCGAAGCAATCGACTGATTATTCTGGTCCGCATCCCGCTCGGCGTCCTACAGTGTTGCCATCGTAACTCAAACTCGGGCGGCCTGCGAGCCGCTGCAGGAGCCAATCTTCGGCCATATGCTGCGCAGACGACCGATCCATGCGCTTCTTCGGCCTGCCGCTCAGGAAAGCAGCTTGCGCAGTTCAGTCTTCAACACCTTGCCCGCTTCGTTTTTCGGCAGCGCGTCGACAAAGCGGTAGTGCTTGGGGCGCTTGAAGCGCGCAATGTGGTCGAGGCAATGCGCGTCGAGAGCATGGGTGTCGAGTGCCGTGCCGGCGCCTTGTCCCGCCGTCTGCATGTTTGTATGCACGGCGTCGCGCGCCGGTGTGCTTCCCGTTGCGGCACGCGCCACGACGAAGGCGATCACCTCCTCGCCCCATTCCGGATGCGCGCGCCCCACCACCGATACCTCGGCCACTTGCGGATGCAGCAGCAAGGCCTCTTCGACTTCACGCGGATAAATGTTGGAGCCGCCCGAGATGATGAGGTCTTTGCTGCGATCCTTGAGGGTGAGAAAGCCTTCTTCATCGAACGCACCGACGTCGCCGGTGTGCAGCCAGCCGTTCCTGAGTGCTGCTGCGCTGGCGGTGTCGTTTTGCCAATAGCCGCGCATCACCACCGGGCCGCGCACGCAGATTTCGCCGGTCTCGCCGGAGGGTAATTCGCGGTCATCGTCGTCGGCCACCATCACTTCGACGCCGGCAAAAGGCAGGCCGACCGAGCCGATGCGCTCTGCATAGCGCGGATGCGCGGTGTCAGCGTGGACCGCCTTGCTGCTCGCCGTGATGGTCATCGGCGACTCGCCCTGGCCGTAGATCTGCGCGAAGCGCTGGCCGAAGCGCGCCATGCCGGCCTTGATGTCGGCCAGATACATCGGGCCACCGCCGTAGACGAGGGTTTTGAGGCCGGGCATTTCATCGTGCGCCGCTCCGCTGCGGGCCATGCCAGCCGTTGTGCCGCCCGTTACGCTGCCCGTTACGCTGCCCGTTTCGCAGCCCCTTGCCCGAGCATTTGCGCCACCGCCAGCGATGCCGCGCAGCGGCGCTTCCACCAGGCGTTTGACCATGGTCGGCGCGGCAAACATGGTGACGCCGGTGTAGTGATTGCACAGGATGGCAATCTCGTCTGCCTCAAACGCGCCCGACTCGGGCACCACGTTGCACGCCGCTTGCGCGAGGTGCGGCACCAGGTAAATGCCCGAGCCGTGTGACATCGGCGCAGCGTGGATGATGCAGTCTGCGCGCGCGATGGTGTCGACGTTGGTGAAGTAATTGAGCGTCATCGCCATCAGGTTGCCGTGCGAGAGCATCACGCCCTTGGGTCTGCCAGTGGTGCCGCTGGTGTAGAACAGCCAGGCGAGGTCATCGTCGTGGCGCGCCGTCATCGCCACCGGCGCGTGCGTGGCAAGCTGTGCGAAGGCGCTTGATTCGACTGCGATCACGCGCCGCGCACCACCCGTACCACCCGCACCACCCGCACCACCACCACTTGCCGCTGGCGCGAGTGCCGCGCCTTCTTCGCAGGAGCCGAGCGTGTTGGCCGAGGCGAACACCACGGGCGCGCCACAGTTCTCAAAGATGTAGGCGAGTTCCTTCGCATGCAGCTTGGAGTTGACCGGCACCGCAGCGAGGCCCGCGTGCCAGGCGGCGAGAAAGAGTTCCAGATAGGCCGGATGGTTGCGCATCACCAGCGCGATGCGCGCGCCGGGCTTGAGACCGAGCGCGATGAGGCCGCCTGCGAGGCGCGCAACACGTTCATGCAGTGCGGCGTAATCGGCCAGCACATGCGTGCCATGCGCGAGCGCCGGCGCGTGCGGATGTGCGCGCGCGGCGCGGGCGAGGAGCAGGGCAGTGTTCATTCGGCCTCAGAGAGAGTATGGCCTGTGAGCCTTGGTGGAAGCCATTCTTCAGGCCATGCCAGTGCCGGTCAAGCGATTCCGGTACAGCGCCTAGTGTTTTTTGGCTGGCTTTCGTGCGGTATTCTTCACTGCTTTCTTGGTCGCCTTTTTTACCGGCTGACTGGCGACCGCTTTCTTTGCTCCCTGCTTCGACGCAGCCGCTTTCTTTGCCGGCTTGCGCGCAACTTTCTTCTTCGCTGCATTCTTCGCATGCACTGCCGCCAGCCCGAGCGGCTTGGCATTGATCAGAATCGCTGCGAGGATGCATGGCTCGGTGCCGCGCACGCTCCACGAATGATTGGTGCCGCGCTGAATCATGATGTCGCCAGGCTTGAGAAGGGTCTCGCCGTTTTCCATGATCGCGACAATCTCGCCCTTCAACACAATCAGGTAATCGACGGTGGCGGTGGTGTGCATCATCGGGTCAGCGGTCGAGCCATCCTTGGCGTGGCCGGCGCCGATGGAGTCGAACGCGGCCTTCGCGTCCGCTGTGTTGCGCCACGCTGAATCCGGCGGGAATTCGACAATGCGCAGGATGCTGCCATTCTTCGGCGGCTCCAACACGATCGGCCGGTCGGCGGCGTCAGCGTTGCCGCGATTGTCGGCGGGAGAACCATTCGTTACCCAAAGATCGGTCAGTGCCAGACCCGGCATCGACGCCATCTCTTTGATGTTGGGTGCCAGGCCATCCATCAGAAACATCGACTTGCCATGCTTGTCGTGCCCAGTCACGACCCTGCGGATTTTCCAGACCATGCTCTTGTCTCCTCATCGTTGTGTTGCGCTGTGTAGTTTGCTACTGTAGCAAAATCGTCGTGCGACAAGCCTTGGGGAGAGCAGCATGAAGCTGGTAACGTTTCAAGCGCAACGCGGCGCCGCGCGCGCTGGCGTGTTGATGGATGGCGAGCGGCGCGTGCTCGATTTGCAAGCCGCACATCGCGCACGCTACGGAAAATCCTCGCCGCTACTCGCAAGTGTGCTGGCGATGGCGCAAGCGGGCGACGCTGCGCTCGAACTCGCCGGCAAACTCATCAAAGGCGCAGCGCGCAGCAAATCCGCAACGCGCGAGCGCAGCGCGGTCAAGCTGCTCGCGCCGATTCCGCAGCCGCCGCAGATGCGCGACTTCCTGTGTTTTGAGAAACATCTGGTGCAGGCCTTCGGTGCCTTGCGCCAGGTGCGTGCTGCCGCCGCTGCTGATCCAGCCGCCGCACTGCGCGAGATGGAAGCCAAGGGCGTTCTCGCGATTCCACAAGTCTGGTATGAGCGGCCGATTTTTTATCACCCGAACCGCCTCAACGTGATCGGCACCGAGCACGACGTAGAGTGGCCGGCGTTCTCGAACCAGCTCGATTTCGAACTTGAGTTTGGCTGCTTCATCGGCAAGCCGGGGCGCGACATTGCCAAGGCACGCGCGCGCCAGCACATCTTCGGTTACACCATCTTCAACGACATCTCCGCACGTGACGAGCAAATGCTCGAAATGCCCGGCCAGCTCGGCCCCGGCAAGGGCAAGGATTTCGACACCGGCAACATCCTCGGGCCGTGTCTGGTGACGGCAGACGAAATCGGCAATCCCTACCGGCTCAGGATGGAAGTGCGCGTCAACGGCGAGCGCTGGGGCGGCGGCAATTCGCGTGACATGCGCTGGAAATTCGAGGATTGCATCGCCCATGCCTCACGCTCGGAGACCATGGTGTCTGGTGAGTTCTTTGGCTCGGGCACGGTGGGCAGCGGCTGCGGGCTGGAGCAAATGCGCTTCCTTGCGCCGGGCGATGTGGTGGAATTGGAGGTGGAGGGGATCGGGGTGTTGCGCAACCGCTTTGT
>JANNCZ010000943.1:0-10357 GCA_031387185.1 Burkholderiales bacterium | reverse complement strand
TCGCTGATGCTGGTCACCGCGCTGGCGCCGCACATCGGCTACGAACGCGCGGCGCACATTGCCAAGGCCGCGCATGCCCAAGGCATCTCGCTGCGCGACGCAGCGTTGGCAAATGGCGCCGTCAGTGCGGAACAGTTCGATCAATGGGCCGATGCGCGCAAGATGCTGGCCCCGCAGGTGGGCGCAGAGGCGGGCTGAGAGGCGGGCTGAAAAAGGCCGGCAGCTTGACGGTGCGCCATTGCGCGCTATGCGGGCCAGCGCACAGATCAGCGCGCATTCGTGCAAATACCATGCATGATGTTCGATACTCCAGCACCGGCCATTGGCACTGCATCTGCATACGCTTTGCCGCCCGCGTGGTTCGACCCCAGCCACGAGCCCAAGGTTACCTGTGCAAAGTGTCAGCTGCGCGAAACCTGCCTTTCCGGCGGAACACCGCCTGAGGACCTCGAACGCGTCGAAGGCATCGTCTACGTGCGGCGCAGCGTCAAGCGCGGCAAGTGCCTGTTCCGGGCCGGTGACGAGTTCAAATCGATCTACGCCATTCGCAACGGCTTTTTCAAGACCACGCTGGCCGATGCGGAAGGCCGCGAGCAGGTGACCGGCTTTTTCATGAGCGGTGAGTTGCTGGGCATCGACGGGCTGGGCAATGGCTATTGCGAAACCAACGCGATAGCGCTCGAAGACAGTGAGGTCTGCATGATGCCGTACGCGCTGATTGAAAAAGTGGCGCGCGATGTGCCCTCACTCCAACGCCGCCTGCATACCGTGCTGGCGCGCGAGATCGTGCGCAATCACGGGATCATGCTGCTGCTGGGCTCGATGAACGCTGACGAGCGCCTGGCAACGTTTCTGCTGAATCTGTCAATGCGTTATGCGCGCAGCGGGGTTGCCGCATCCGGCTTTGTGCTCAAGATGAAACGTGACGAAATCGGCAGCTATCTTGGGCTCCGGCTTGAAACGGTGAGCCGGGTGTTCTCTTCGTTCCAGCGCGGCGGCATGATCGAGGTGCGGCAGCGCGAAATCCGCATTGTCGATAGCGCCGCTCTCGAGCGCGTGCTCTCAACGGGAGGCGTACCGTTGAAGCAGCCATGCTGACGCGGTGCCGCTGGACTGGCGCTCCGAGTGTCAGTTGACAGTGAAGCAGGTGGTCAGCGCAACTGGATGGGTTGAATGTGCTTCTCCGCGACAGCGAGTTTTTCAGCAAGTGCATTCCTGCTCCTGGCGGCGGCGGTCACACTGAAGTCAGTGCGCCACCGGCGTGAAATTCCCTTCGCGGCGATTCCCCTGCTGTTTGGCATTCATCAATTCTGCGAAGGCGTGATCTGGCTGACATTCAGCCACCCGGCGCCGCTGCTTAACGCGGTGATGACGCATGCCTATTCGCTTTTCTCGCACGTACTGTGGCCGGTCTATGTGCCCATCGCGGTGGTGCTGATCGAGGCGCCCGGGCCGCGGCGGCGGATCCTGTGTGCCTTCGCTGCAGCTGGCCTTGCGGTAGGCGCCTATCTGCTTTACATCATCGTGGCGTTTCCGGTCATCGCGCTGGCGGCCGGGCATCACATCGAATACGTGTCGCCACACTTTCTGAACACATTCACGATGCTGCTGTATTTAATCGCAGTCACGGTCACGCCAATGCTGTCGTCGCACCGCGTGGTCAACCTATTTGGTGCGCTTGCCTTGTTGTCATTCGGCGCAGCGTATTACTTTTACATGACCTGGTTTATCTCGGTGTGGTGCCTGTTCGCAGCGATCTTGAGCGGCGCGGTGTTGTGGCATTTTGCTTCGGGCAGAGCACCGCGCGCAGCCCTGCCCGTGCAGCCGGGAAGTTGACAGGATGGCACCGCCTGCCTACTCTGACCCGGGTCTCACGCGGCGATCTTCGATCTGTGTGTCAGCAGACCGTGTGTCAGCACACCATACGTCTGGATTTCTCCACAGTGACTCACATGTGCAACGTTTGGCGTCCGGCACAGTAGTCTTGCCACGCGATCTCTTCAAGACGTGTAATGGCCCGGTCCTGGCGGCGAAATGCAGCGTCAACATAGGAGGCGCGAAACCTGTCACCAAAATCGCTACGGGTCAGGTGCGTGGGTGCCGGATGACGGGGAAGCGCAGTGGGATTGGTCGTGGTTGGCTGAAAGCCCGCTTGCGTATGCATGAGTTGCTCCAGAGGTGAGCCGGTCATGGTGATGCCGGCATGGCTGCGTGAAATGTCTGGCCCGATCGCGCACGGCGTGCGGCAATTGAGTGAGTAAATCGATTATCCGCACGCTGTCGCCGCAGTCTGTGCGCCAGCACACCGGGTGGCATACGGTGCCAGACCGGTGCCAGACCGGCGCCAGACCGGGCCTGCCAGACCGCGAAGGGGCGTACCATGCATGACGGAATGCGCCCATCGTGCGCCAATGAGGACGCATGACAGCCAAAAAAGCAAGCAAGACTGCCAAGGCCGCGAGCACCGGCAAGCAGGCTCAAGCGCCGCATAGCGCAGCGCCGCGCAGCCCGGCCGCGCTGGCAGAACATGCGCCCAACCCAGCCGTCGTGGTGGGTGCGCCGGCCGCTCCCTCCCGGATGCTTCCCGCGGTTTCCCCTGCCGTGTCCCCCGCCGTTGTTCCCGCCGTTTTCCCCGCCGTTTTTCCCGCCGTTTTCCCCATTGTCGGCATCGGCGCCTCGGCCGGCGGCCTGGCCGCATTCGAGGCTTTTTTCTCCGGCATGCCGGCCGGCCCGGCGCCCGGCATGGCCTTTGTGCTGGTGCAGCACCTCGCGCCCGACCACAAAAGCATGCTCACCGATTTGATCCGGCGCTATACGCGCATGCAGGTGTTTGAAGTCGAAGACGGCATGGTGGTGCAGGCCAACTGCGCCTACATCATCCCGCCGAATCGCGACATGGCATTTTTAAACGGCACCCTGCATTTGCTCGAGCCCGCCGCGCCGCGCGGCCAGCGCCTGCCGATCGATTTTTTCTTTCGCTCGCTGGCGCAGGACCAGGGCGAGCGCGCCATCGGCATCGTGCTCTCCGGCACCGGCAGCGACGGCACGCAAGGCGTGCGCGCCATCAAGGGCGAAGGCGGCATGGCGATGGTGCAGAACCCCGAGTCCACCGAGTTCGACGGCATGCCACGCAGCGCCATCGCCACCGGTCTGGTCGACTACGAGCTGCCGCCGGCCGAAATGCCGGCCCAGTTGATCGCCTATTCCGCCCATGCCTTCGGCCATGCGCGCCCGCATGCCACGGCCGAAGCGCCCACCAACGGCAGTGCGCTCAAGAAAATTTTCGTCCTGCTGCGCGCCCAGACCGGCCACGATTTTTCGCAATACAAGCCCAGCACCATCAACCGCCGCATCGAGCGGCGCATGGCGGTGCACCAGATCGATTCGCTGGGAAGCTACGTCAAATATTTGCAACAAACCGCGCCCGAGGTGGAGGCACTGTTTCGCGATCTGTTGATCGGCGTCACCAGCTTCTTCCGCGATCCGGAAGCCTTCAAGGTGCTCGAAGACCAGATCATCCCCAGGCTGTTTGACGGCAAGCCGCCCGGTGCCGTGGTGCGCGTCTGGTCGGCGGGCTGCTCCACCGGCGAGGAGGCGTATTCCATCGCCATCCTGCTGCAGGAGCGCATGCAGGCGCAGAAGCAAAGCTACGTGGTGCAGTTTTTCGCCACCGACATCGACAGCCGGGCGGTTGCCACGGCGCGCGCGGGCCTGTATCCGGCCAGCATCGCCGCCGACATCACGCCGGAGCGGCTGGCGCGCTTTTTTACCGCCGAGTCCGACGGCAGCGCCTACCGCATCCACAAAAGCATTCGCGACATGATGGTGTTTTCCGAGCAGGATGTGATCAAGGACCCGCCGTTTTCCAAACTCGACCTGATCAGTTGCCGCAACCTGCTGATCTACCTGGGCATGGAACTGCAGAAAAAGCTGATTCCGCTGTTCCACTACGCGCTTAAACCCGGCGGGACGCTGTTCCTTGGCACCTCTGAAGGGGTGGGTGAACATGCCGAGATGTTTGCCAGCCTCGACCGCAAATCCAAGCTGTATCAACGCAAGGAACATTTTCAGGGCATCGAACGCGCAGCGGCGGCGCGCTTTGTGCCGCCTGTCGTGGCGCTCGATGCGGCGCTGCCGCGCGATGCAAAACGGCCCGCGTTAGCGCCCAAAGCGCCGATGCGCGAGCTGACCGAACAAGCGCTGTTGCAGCAGATTGCCCCGGCCAGCGTACTGGTCAATAGCCAAGGCGACATCCTCTATCAGCATGGCCGCACCGGCATGTATCTTGAGCCGGCGCCGGGCGAGGCCGGCATCAGCAACATCCTGAAGATGGCCCGCGAAGGCCTGCGCCGCGACCTGACCATGGCGCTCCACAAAGCGGCGGCCACCCGCGAGCTGGTGCGTTGCCCGGGGCTGCGCGTCAAAACCAATGGCCACTTCACCTTCGTCAACCTGACGGTGTGCCCGGTGGCGGCCGGTGCTGCAGCAACACCCGGGCTCCCGGGGTCAGAGCCCACAACGCCCGGGTCTGCGGGGCGTGAGTCTGCCACGGGGCGTGAGTTTGCCACTGGGCGTGAGTCCGCCACGGGGCGTGAGTCCGCCACGGGGCGTGAGTCCGCCAACATGTATCTGGTGATTCTGGATGATGCGCCAGCCCCTGCCGCCGAACCGGTGCAACCAGCCACCGGGCCGGCCGGAAACACGGATGCCGAAGCACGCATTGCGGCGCTCAAGGAAGAATTGCGCGCCAAAGACGAATACCTTCAGAGCACCCACGAGGAGCTCGAAAGCTCCAACGAAGAGCTCAAATCGTCCAACGAGGAAATGCAGTCGGTCAACGAGGAACTGCAATCGACCAACGAGGAACTGGAGACTTCCAAGGAAGAACTGCAGTCGGTCAACGAAGAACTCGGCACTGTCAATGCCGAGTTGCAAACCAAGGTGGCGGATTTGTCGCGGGCCAACAACGACATGAACAACCTGCTGGCCGGCACCGGCATCGGTACCGTGTTTGTGGACTTTCAACTGCGCATCCTGCGCTTCACCCCCGCTGCCAGCACCATCATCAACCTGATCCCGAGCGACGTCGGCCGGCCGGTGAGCCACATCGTCTCGAACCTGGTCAGCTACGACCGCCTGGTGGCGGATGTGCAGGCGGTGCTGAACACGCTGATTCCCAAAGAGGCGAGCGTGCAAACCACCGAAGGCAAGTGGCACACCATGCGCATCCTGCCGTACCGCACCCTCGACAACGTGATTGAGGGCGCGGTGATCACGTTTGTCGACATCACCGAGGCGGTGCAGACCCGCGAGGCATTGCACAAGGCCAATGAACTGCTGCGCCTGGCCGTGGTGGTGCGCGATGCGCACGATGCCATTACCGTGCAGGACCTCGATGGCCGCATCCTGGCCTGGAATCCGGGTGCCGTGCGCATGTATGGCTGGAGCGAAGCCGAGGCGCTGTTGATGAACGTGCGCGACCGGATCCCGGCCGAGTTGCGCGGCAAAGCCCTGGCCACGCTGCGGCAACTGAGCCAGGCTGAAATCCTCGAGCCGTATCGTACCCAGCGCATCACCAAACAAGGCGCAGTCATGGCAGTCTCGATCATCTCCACCGCATTGCTCAATGCGGCCGGCGAGATGTATGCGATCGCGACCACCGAGCGCGCCGTGGGCGGAACCGTGGGCGGAACCGTGGGCGGAACTGCGGGCGGAACTGCGGGCGGAGATGCAGGCAGCGATACGGGCAGCGATACGGGCAGCGATACGCCATGACCGGCAAGGATGAAAGTACCGGGGAGCGCGCCACCGCGCCGCCGCACCACGGCACCGCTCCGGCAAACTCACCGCAAGCGCTGCGCCGGCAGGCCGAAGCGCGCTTGCTCAAAAAAACGGCGTTGTCGCCAGGCAGTATGGATGCCTTGCCGCCTGACGCCAGCCGGCTGTTGCTGCACGAACTGCAGGTGCACCAGATCGAGCTGGAGATGCAGAACGAGGAATTGCGCGAGTCGCAGGCGGCGCTCGAAGGCGTGCGGGCGCGTTACTTCGACCTCTATGACCTGGCGCCGGTGGGGTATTGCACCGTCAGCGAGGCCGGGCTGATCATGCAGGCCAACCTGTGCGCCGCCACGCTGCTGGGCGTGAACCGCGCCGAACTGGTCAAAAAGCCCTTGGCCCGGTTCATCCACAAAGACGATGCAGACCGTTATTACCTGAATCGAAAAAAACTGATCGAGAGCGGCGCAGCGCAAGCCTGCGAGTTGCGCATGCTCCGCCAGGACGGCTTGCAAATCTGGGTGAACCTGACAGCCACCACTGCACACAACGCCGACGGCGCGCCGGAACAGCGCATCATGCTCGGCGACATCAGCGAGCGCAAACAGGCCGAGCATGCCTTGCACGAGGCGAGCGAGCGCTATCGCAGCCTGTTCAATTCGATCGACGAAGGCTTTTTCGTCATCGACATGATCTTTGACCCATCGGGCAATCCGGTGGACTTCCGATTTCTGGAGGTGAACCCGAGTTTTGAAAAGCAGTCCGGCTTGCGCGACGCGGGCGGCAAACGGATGCGTGAACTGGTACCGGATCTTGGGTCGCATTGGTATAAAAACTACGGCAAGGTCGCATTGACCGGCGAGCCAATGCGGTTTTCGCAGGAAGCCAAAGCCGTGGGTGACCGCTGGTATGACGTCTATGCGTTCCGGATCGGCGGGCCGGAGAGCCGCAAGGTCGCGATCATTCTCAGCGACAGCACCGAGCGCAAACAAGTCGAATTGAATCTCAACGAAGCCAAGCTGGCGGCCGAAAAAGCCAGCCGCGCGAAAACCGAATTTCTTTCCAGCATGAGCCATGAGTTGCGCACGCCGCTCAATGCGATCCTCGGTTTTGCCCAACTCCTCGAAGCCGGCACGCCGCCGCCGACCGGCTCGCAGCAGCGCAGCATCGAGCGGATTCTCAAGGCCGGCTGGTACCTGCTCGAGATGATCAACGAAATCCTCGATCTGGCCAAGGTCGAGTCGGGCAAGGTGATGCTCTTGAATGAGCCGGTGGCAGTGGCCAGCGTCATGCTGGAGTGCCGCGCCATGATCGAGCCGCAGGCGCAGAAGCGCGGCATCGGCATCGCATTTCCGTCATTCGACAACCCTTGCTTTGTGCTGGCCGATCGCACCCGGCTCACGCAGGTGTTGGCCAACCTGCTGACGAACGCTGTCAAATACAACCGGCCGGATGGCAGCGTGACGGTCGAGTGCAGCCCGGCCGGTGCCGGAGCAATGCGCATCAGCGTGCGCGACACCGGCATGGGCTTGACGCCGGAACAGCTGGCGCAATTGTTTGAGCCGTTCAACCGGCTCGGCAAGGAGGCCGGCTCGGAAGAAGGCACCGGCATTGGGCTGGTGGTCACCAAACGCCTGATCGAATTGATGGGCGGCACGATGGGCGTGGAGAGCACGGTTGGGGCAGGTAGTCTGTTCTGGATTGAGTTGGGCCTGACACCGGCGCCGCAGCTTGAACCGCAGCGGCTCGCGCCACTGGTGCAGACCCGGCCGGTGATGCCCGATGGCACGCCGCTGCGCACCCTGCTGTATGTCGAAGACAACCCGGCCAACCTCGAACTGGTGCAGCAAATCATCGCGCGCCGCCCCGACCTGCGCCTGATCACCGCGACCGATGGCAGCCGCGGCATCGAATTGGCGCGCAGCCACCAGCCCGAGGTGGTGCTGATGGACATCAATCTGCCCGGCATCAGCGGCATCGACGCCATGAAAATTCTGCGTGCGGACCCGGCAACCGGGCATATTCCGATCATCGCGATCAGCGCCAATGCCATGCCCCACGATATCGAGCGGGCGCTGGCGGCCGGCTTCTTCCGCTATATCACCAAGCCGATCAGGATCAAGGAGCTGCTGGAGGCGCTCGACATGGCATTGGAGATGGCGGCAGTGGCGGCAAGGCCACACCATTGACCGCGCCCTTGACCGGCACATCAGCGCGCGCAATTTGCAGGCGTTTTTGCGCGACATCGCGGAAGCATCGACTGGAGGTGTCTGGAGAGCCTTGGTGGGAGCCATTCTAGACATGCAACCCGGCCATAACCGTTGGTACACAAGGCTTTCCGGCCGGTGGCAGAATTGATTTTCTACGCGGTGCCGAACTGCCGGCGCACCAGCCAAAAGGCAACACAAGGCACGACGATCCATTGCAACAGCGGCGCGAGCCCGGTGCCGAGCAAGGGCACGACCGGCATCGCGTCGGCGTAAGCCCAGCTTCCACGCACCGTTGTGTTGAGCCATTCGCTGAACACGGTGTAACCGGCGCCGGTCGCCACCGCCACGCGCGCGACGCGTGCAAACCCGGCCGCCGGCCAGTGTGCATCACCGGCCAGCAACAGCGCGCACAACAAGGACACTGCGCCAATCAGCATGTCGCCGGCAGTGCAGTGCGCCACGGCAAACGCGATTTCACGCCAGGTGCCGGTGGCCCAGTGGGTGTAGAGCGGCAACTGCAGCACCTCCCACAGCAGATTGCCGAGCAACAGCACCGCGAAGTAGCGCCGCAGTGTGGGCAACCAGGATGCCGCCGGGGCTGGATCGCTGGTCTGGCTCATGGCTCATGACTCATGACTGGAGTACCCAGTGGACCGGCTCGCGCCCCGGTCAAGTTGCGGCGGCGGCGCCAGGTTTCGACTGCGGTAAGGCAGAGCGCAGTCCAGCCGAGGCCAGCCGCCATCGCGCCCAGCACGTCGCTCAGGTAGTGCGCCCCGAGAGCCATGCGGCTCAGCGCGACGGCGAGGATGATTGCAGCCGCCAGTGCCGCAACAACAAACCGCCACCGCCACGCCGCGATGGCCGGCATCAGATACACGGCCAGCAGGCCGTAGATGATGGTCGCCATCATGGTGTGCCCGCTGGGGAAACCGGGATCATCCAGCACCATCGACGCCTCCGCCCAGCCGGGCCGGGCCCGGCCGAACAACTGCTTGAGCATGAAGTTGAGCAGCACGCCGCCGGGAACCGCCAGCACCACGCCCAAGAGCCAATGCCAGCGCCGCTGCCACAGCAATGCGCAACCGAGGGCAATGGCGAGCAGGGTCACTGCGCTGGTGGACGCGAGTGCCGACACGGCATGCATCAGCGCCGCAAACCGGGGCGAAGCATGGATGCGCAGCCATTCCGAGATCAGGGCATCGACCTCGACCAGCGGGTCGCGCGTGATCAGGTCTTCGGCGATGCCACCGAACAGCCATGCAGCGCCGGTCAGCACCACAGCGCCGATTGTCAGGTGCAGGCCGTAGGCGCCGTCAGGCGACAGCCGCGCCCGCACGAAAGCCATGGCCCGGCGCAGGCGGGGCGCCAAAGAAATTCTGCACGCTTGGCCGGTCACGACCCACGCAAGCGCAACGCGTTGGATATCACCGATACCGAGGACAGGCTCATCGCCAGCGCCGCGATCATCGGCGACAACAGCCAGCCGGTGAATGGATACAGCACGCCGGCTGCCAGCGGCACGCCGAGCGCGTTGTAGATGAAGGCGAAGCCGAGGTTTTGTTTCATGTTGGCGATGGTCTGGTTCGAGATGATGCGCGCCTGCGCGATGCCGCGCAGATCGCCTTTGACGAGCGTGACCTGGGCGCTGTTCATCGCCACGTCGGTGCCGGTGCCCATCGCCACACCGACGTCGGCGCGGGCCAGCGCCGGGGCATCATTGATGCCGTCGCCGGCCATCGCCACGATGCGGCCCTCGCGCTGGAGTTTTTCCACCAGCGCCAGCTTGTCGGCGGGCTTGACTTCGCCGTACACCTCGTCGATACCGAGTTTGGCCGCGACCGCTTTTGCCGTCGTCAGGCCATCGCCGGTGGCCATGATGACGCGCATGCCGCCGGCCTTCAGGGCGGCCAGTGCTTCCTTCGTGCTGGCCTTGATCGGGTCGGATACGGCGAGCAGGCCGGCCAGTTGGCCGTCCACCGCGAGGAACATGACGCTGGCACCCTCGGCGCGCAGCGCCTCGGCCTGCGCTTTGAGCGTGTCGGCAGGCACGCCGAGCTGGGTCATCAACGCTGTGTTGCCGAGGGCCAATTTTTTGCTGCCGGCGTTGCCCAGCAAGTCACCGCGAACACCAATGCCGGTGCTCGATTCGAAGCCATCGACCCTGTCGAGCGCGAGGCCCCGCGCGCGCGCCGCCTTGACGATGGCGTCCGCCAACGGATGCTCGCTGCCCTGATCGAGGCTCGCGGCCAGGCGCAGCACTTCGTCCTCGGTATAACCCGCCGACGGTACCGCGCGGTCGAAGCGCGGCTTGCCTTCCGTCAGCGTGCCGGTCTTGTCGACGATCAGCGTATTGACCTTGCGGAAGTTTTCAA
>JANNCZ010000932.1:0-3175 GCA_031387185.1 Burkholderiales bacterium | reverse complement strand
CGACACGATTGCCGATTACGTGGCGCAGATCGCCGAGGGCCTCGACTACGCGCACCGCTTCGGCGTCGTCCATCGCGACATCAAGCCCGCCAACATCATGATCTCTTCGCGTGCGCTGGCGAAGATCACCGACTTTGGCATCGCGCGCGTGCAGTCTTCGTCGATGACGCAGACCGGCGCCATGCTCGGCTCGCCCAAATACATGTCGCCCGAGCAAGTGCTCGGCCAGCATGCCGATGGCCGCGCCGACGTGTTCTCACTCGGCGTGGTGCTGTTTGAAATGCTGGCAGCGCGCACACCGTTCGAGACGCCCGACGCGACCGTGTTCTCGTTGATGCAGCGCATTGTCACGGTGGCGCACGATGCGATTACTGTCATCGCGCCCGGCACCCCGCCGGTGTTCGAAGCCATTCTCGCGCGTGCATTGGCGAAAAAACCGGACAAGCGCTACGAGAACGCCGGGCAAATGGCAGACGATTTGCGGCGGTGGAAGAATGGGACAGCGCCGGCTGCCGCGAGTACGGGTGCGCCAAAGGCAGCGACTGCGACCGCAGCCGTTGCTTCGCGCGCCAACGCCCCGGCAGCCCATGTCTCCGCAGCCACTGCGCAGTTCAACGCAGCCGCCTTCGAAAAAACGGAGGTCACCAACCCAGCCATCAACGCCGCAGCATATGAGCGCACCCTCGTCACACACCCCGGCACGGCCAGCGCGGCTGCGTTGAATGCGACCCTGATCGCGCCACCCACTCCACTCCCGCCAGTATCGTTGCTCGATGACCTCGACACCCTCGGCTCCAGTGTGGACGAGATGCAGCGCAGGTTTCTCGAAGAAGAAGCCAGCGCCATGGCAGCGATGCGCCGCAAGGTGTCGAAGTCCAAGGATTGGGATGCCATGGCAGGCACCATCGAGGCGGAAACACCCAAAGACGCCCCATTCGCGAGCAATGCCGCCAATGCGACTGATGCGGCGGGCGCTGCACGCAAGAGCAGCGTGTTTGGCCTGCTGCGGCAGCAGGCCGGTCCCAATCTCAAAGAGCAGACCGAGGCCAGGCAAGCTGCTGAAACCGCGGGCCTGCTGGCGTTCGATGCCAAGCTACGCGCGGGTTACAGCTTTCTCAACGAGTTTTTCCGCGAAGTCAACGATGCCAACCCGCAATATGCCGCGCAGCACAGTCTGCTGTTCTACGGCAATTGTCCGCCGCTGTATTTCGAAGCTGGCGCCGTCAACATGCGCACCAAGCGCATCGAAGACCGCGGCAAACTCAAGGACATCATCGATCACCTGATCGTGTCCTATCAACTGATTTCACCGGAGAAGCATCGCGTGACCTTGAACGGCCAGGAATGGCTGCGCTTGCGCGACATCCTGACCGATTATGAAATGCAGTATCAGGTGGCCGAGACGCGCAACGATTTTGCCCAGGTCACGCGTGCGGTCGTTGATATCGAAATCAAATTCGGCTGTGCGATCACCTTGCGCGCTGACTACACTATGCAGCGCGCAGACCTCACCTGCCGCAACATCGGGCCCCTCGGCCGCCGCCGCTATCAGGTGCCGGCGGCAATGTTGAGCGACGAGTTTTTTGAGGAACTATCGAAGGTCATGCTCGGCTACCCGAGTGCGCTGGTGGAGCGCTTCTCCGTTGCCACCTGAAAGATCATAGCCCCAGCAGCATCTGGTTCATGCGCTTGACAAACCCTGCCGGGTCTTCGAGCGTGCCGCCCTCGGCCAGCAGCGCCTGATCAAACAGCAAGCTGACCCAGTCACCAAAGCGCGCTTCTTCATGCTTGAGCTTCTGCACCAGCGGATGCTTGGGATTGATTTCCAGAATCGGCTTGGTGCCAGGCGCGTTCTGACCCGCCGCCTTGAGCATGCGCGACAGATGCGCACTCATGTCCTGGTCGTCCGACACCAGGCAAGACGGTGAATCGGTGAGGCGATGGGTGACCCGTACTTCCTTGACTTTGTCGCCCAACGAGCCTTGAATTTTCTTGAGCAAATCCTTGTACTCTCCCTCGGCCGATTCCTTTTCTTTCTTGTCGGCTTCGTCTTCAAGCTTGCCCAAGTCCAGCCCACCCTTGGCGACCGAGACCAGTTGCTTGCCGTCAAACGCAGGGAGGTTGGAGACCACCCATTCGTCCACTCGATCAGAGAGCAACAGCACTTCGATGCCCTTCTTGCGGAACACTTCGAGGTGCGGGCTGTTCTTGGCAGCGAGGAAGGTTTCGGCGGTGACAAAATAAATCTTGTCCTGCCCCTCTTTCATGCGTGCCACGTAGTCGGCCAGGGCCACGGTTTGATCGGTCGTGTCTGCCTTGGTGGACGCGAAGCGCAGCAACTTGGCCACGCGCTCCTTGTTGGCAAAGTCTTCACCGATGCCTTCTTTGAGCACCGCACCAAACTGGCCCCAGAAGGTAGCGTAACGCGCGGCTTTTTTGGCGTCGGCTTCGGCGATCGTTGCGGCCGTATCTACCGCAGCGGTATCCGCGGCAGCATCCGCCGGTTTTTCTGCATCCGTCGCGCCAGCAGCACCGTCTGCTTCGACCGGCTTCACAGCGGCGGCAGTAGCAGCGGCGCTCTCGGCCATTTCTTCGAGCGTCGAGAGGATGCGCTTGGTGCAGCCTTCGCGAATCGACTTGACGTCACGCGACTCCTGCAACAATTCGCGCGAGACATTGAGCGGCAGGTCGTTGGAGTCGATCACGCCCTTGACGAAGCGCAAATACTTGGGCAACAACTGCTCGGCATCGTCCATGATGAAGACGCGGCGCACGTAGAGCTTGATGCCCTGCTTGCGTTCACGATCCCACAGGTCAAACGGCGCGCGTGCCGGGATGTAGAGCAGTTGCGTATATTCCTGGCGGCCTTCAACGCGGTTGTGGGTGTAAGCCAGCGGCGCCTCAAAGTCGTGCGCGACGTGTTTGTAGAAGGCGTGATATTGCTCTTCGGTCAGCTCATTTTTGGGACGCGTCCACAAGGCCTTGGCCTGGTTGACGGTTTCGTCTTCGTCCTTGGTCACCATCTCATTCTTGTCTTTGTCCCACTCTTCCTTTTTCATCATCACCGGAATCGTGATGTGATCGGAGCAGTTGTTGCCCAAGTATTTGCGTTTCGTCAAGGGCGTGATCGACTCCAACGATCTGCCGCTCAATGTCTCGCGCGAATTATTGCAGG
>JANNCZ010000912.1:0-3213 GCA_031387185.1 Burkholderiales bacterium | reverse complement strand
GATGCCGTGCCGGCCGCGCGCGCGTTGGTGAGCACCACGCGCTGCTCATCGTTCAACTCGCTGCGCGCCAGCACTTCAAGAAACAGCCCTTGCGCATGCACCGGCTGGCGCAGATCGTGGCTGGCAGCGGCCAGGAATTTTGATTTGGCGCGGTTGGCCGCCTCGGCCGCGGCGCGCGCGCGCTGGGCGCTTTCGGATTCGAGGCGCAGGCGCTCGACCAGTTCCACGTTGGCAAAGCGCAATTCGATCATGGCCCGGTACGAGCCCGCCACCCGGCTGGCCTGGGCGATCGACACCACGACCGAAATGACCACGCCGGCGGCCAGCACCACATAGGCGGTCTCACCCGTCAACCCCAGCTTGAGCGCCAGCGGCAGTAACAGCAGCAGGCAATAGCTTGAGAACACGCCCCGCACCGGCGCCATGAACGAAGCGCCGCCGGCCAGCATGCCGGCCACGAAGCCGATCAACAAAGCCACTTCGGTCGGGGCTGCGGCGTCCAGCGTCAGCCAGGGCAGCGCGCCCCATACCGCACCGTAGAACGCGTACAGGACCACGGTCGCGGTGGCCACCCGCGCGGAGCCTGCCAACGGATCCGCCTGGCGCAGAAACCAGCGTGCCAGCGCAACCGGCAAGGCACTGAACACCACCACTGCCGCGATCCAGCCGGCGATCGCCACCCGGCCCGCTGCCGCGGCCAGCACCCATACCGCCAGCAGTGCCACCACGTCGGCGCACAAAAATGACAGCGGCGCATTGGCATGCACCAGCCGCAACTGCTCAACCAGCACACGGTCAGCGCGCGGCCAGACCAACCAGACCAACCAGCGCAACCGGCCGGCTTCGGAGGCAGATGCGGACGGTGGCGGAATCTGCGCCTGCGGCGAGTGTGGCGTCTGTGGCAGCTGTGGTGCCTGCGATGCCTGCTGCGTCTGCGAGAGATTCATCTCCCTAGCGTACCAGCCCGCGCCGCCGCGCCGCAAACGCCGCCTCGGAGCGGCTCGACACCGCCAGGTAAGCCAGCACCGCCTGAACATGACCACGCACGGTGTTCTCGGATAGATCGAGGCGGCGGCCGATCACCTTGTTGGACAAGCCTTCGCACAGATAGCCCAGCACTTCGCACTGGCGCGGGGTCAGGCGCGGCGCGGCGGGTTCATCCCCCGTATCCGCAGCATCGGCTGCCGCAGCGCCTGCCAGCGCCCCCCGGCTTGCCGCTTCACCACGCAAGGCGCGATCCACGGCGGCGATAATCTTCTCGCTCGGTTCCGATTTCGCGACATAGGCCACGGCACCGCGCGCCAGCGCATCGCGCACCGTCTCAGGCTCGGTATGGGACGACAGCATCACCACCGGCGCCTCCGGCCAGCGCTTGTGCAGCACCGTCAGGCCATCGAGGCCATTCAAACCCGGCAGTTCGATATCGAGCAGCACCAGGTGCGGCTGATAGGCGGGCGCGCCCTCCACCTCGCGCAGCGCCTCGGCAATCGACGCCGCCTCGCGCAGCACCGCGCCGGGCACGCCCGACTGCACCACCATGCGCAGGCCCGAGCGGATCAGCGCGTGATCGTCAATCAGCAAAATCTGGGAAGCGGCGCGGGTCGCAGACATGAGCCGCATTAAACCCTGCGCGCAAAAGTGGCGGCAAGTAAATTTCTGAAAACCAGTCCAAATGGACTACCCCAGTGTCGCGGCCGGTATTGAAGACAAAGCAGCGGCGCAGACGCCGAGAATCGTTTCATTTCGTTTCATTGCGGCGGTATCGTTTCAGTCAGCATCAAGGGTGCAAGTAGCGCCGCAGCATGGTCTTGCCTCATGCTGCAATCACCCCGATATCCGGCACTGCGGGCGTCAGCGCCCAGCCGCGATAAAACAATTTTTTGGCCAACACTTCGGCCACTGGCTCAAGCGCAAAGCCCGAGTCCCCACTTTGCTCGGCCGGAAGATCGAGCAGAGACATGCCGACGGTGAAGTCGATCTCGCCCTCTGCATATTTGAGCTTGAGCGAAACGGCATTTTCATCGTAGCTCTGCAAGCCGGTCTCGAACCGGCTGTTCAAGCGTGGCGTCAGATAGCCGATCCATTGCGGGTCGCGAATGAAAAGATCGATGTCGTGACTGATGCGGTGTTCCAGCGCCAACATCAGCCGCGTCCCGCCGCCCAAACGTGGCGCAAACGCTGCACCCGCATGCTGCTGCGCATCGGTCACCATGGCCAGCGCCATCTGTTCCAGCTTGCGCCAAGACCCATCGCGCTCATAGGCGGCGACGGCTTCGGTCGTCACTGCACTCATAGAAGATGCGCAACCGCTTGTTCCCACGCACGCACCTTCGGCATGGCATGGCGCAGATTTTCCTCATAGAGCTGGTTCGCCTGTTGCAGGTTGGTACCGGCCTGCCGCGCGCAAGCCGCAATCAGACGCGGTTCGACTTCGACAAACAGATAGCGCACCAGCGCGGACGCGGCGGGCGAACCTGCCAAGGCCGCAGCGGAGCCGGCGCGCAGGCTCACCGCGAGTTGCTCCGTAGTCAAGACCGGCCCGGTAGACGCGTTCAGATGAGTCACGGCCAAGCCCAAACTGCCGGAATGATGGGCGGTGGGCAGGGCAGCAGCGGCAGTGTTGATCGGGCTTTGCATCATTCCAGTATACCGGCGCGTGTGACCGCTGCCAAACGGACATCCCCACGGACATCCCCACGGATACCCCCGCTGCATTCCAACTGCCCTTCCGGCGACTGGCGCCAAATGTTGGGTCCAATGCGCTCTCTCGAAACCCTTGGTACAAGTCAATCTCAGGCCATCGATTGGCTAACACCATTGGTACAAGCGCTTCTCAGCCATATCGACTAAACCAAACTACCCTGTTTCAGTCTAATCAGACCGTGACAAAAGTCACCAACTATTTTGCCCAACCAGTCCAAATGGACTATAGGAGTTGACGCGGGCGCCGCGTAGAGTCTGGGGTAGAAAAACCGGTATCGGGCCGGTCACTTCAACACCCCAGGTGAAGCCATGCAAAAACCAGCACTGCGCCCAATCGCTCTTCAGCCGCGCCACAACGCCCTAAGCCTAGCCGTTGCGCTCGCCTTCGTGGCGGGCACCGGCGCAACGCTTGGCGCGCTACCCACCTCCGCCCTCGCCCAGTCACCGGCAGCTTTGCCCGTAGTCTTACCCACGGGCGGCCAAATCAGCGCCGGCGCCGCCGCCATCAGC
>JANNCZ010000875.1:0-1676 GCA_031387185.1 Burkholderiales bacterium | reverse complement strand
TCCCAATATCGTCATCGTGTTCATGGACGACATGGGCTGGTCCGACCCCGGCTGCTATGGCTCCGACATCGATACGCCGCACATCAATGCCTTGGCCGCGCGCGGCGTACGCCTGACCCACTACACCACCCACGCCATCTGCTCTCCGGCGCGCGCGGCTCTGCTCACCGGCTGCAATGCGCACGGTGTCGGCACCGGCTGGCTGGCCAACAACCATCCGGGCTACCCCGGCTACTCGGGTGAGATCCCGCTTGAAGCCGCCACCCTGCCCGAAACCCTGCGTGCGGCCGGCTACGAAACCATCATGACCGGCAAGTGGCACAACACGCCGGCGGCGGACAATTCGCAGAGCGGCTCGAAACACAACTGGCCGTCGCAGCGCGGTTTCGACACCTATTACGGCTTCATGGATGGTGAAACCAACCACTTTTTCCCGGCACGCCTAATGCTGGGCAACCAGGTGCTGCCGGTGGACGAGTATCCGCGCGATTACTACACCGGCGATGACTGGATGGACCAGGGCATCCGCTTCGTCAAGGAACTGCGCGAGAGCAACCCGGCCAAGCCGTTTTTTCTCTACGTCGCCAACAACGCCATGCACGCACCCCTGCAGGCCAAGCCTTCGGACATGGCCAAGTACCAGGGCAAATACGACATGGGCTGGACGGCGGCGCGCGAAGCACGCCACAAACGACAGATCGAGATGGGACTGATTCCGCCGAACACCAAGCTGCCGGCATCCGACCCGCGCGCACCCAAGTGGGATGACACCGACACCGAGAATCGGCCGCTGTATGCGCGCCACATGGAAGCCTTCGCCGGCATGCTCGACAACGCCGACCAGAATGTCGGCAAGCTGGTCAAGTATCTCGAAGACATCGGTGAACTGGACAACACCATCATCCTGTTCTCGTCGGACAACGGCGGCACCGACGCCGGCGGCGAGCACGGCATGGTGCTCAACAACCGCCGTTACTCCGGCCTGCCCAACCACTCCATGGAACACGAGCGCACCATGCTGTCGCAACTGGGCGGGCCGCAAAGCATCTCGCTCTACCCCACCGCATGGGGCGAAGTCTCGAACACGCCGTTCCCCAGCTTCAAGACTTACACCGGCGGCGGCGGGCGGCGCGTGAGCTTCATTGCCTCGTGGCCGGCACGCATCAAGGATCGCGGCACGATTCGCCGCCAGTTCATGCACGTCACCGACGTCATGCCGACCCTGCTTGACCTGGCCGGTGTACCCAAGCTGGAGGTCAGCCACGGCAAGCCGGCACGTGCGCTCGATGGTATGAGCTGCGCCAAGCTGCTGGTGGAGAACGCGCCCTCGCCGCGCAGCGAGCAGTATTACGAGTGCTGGTCGAACCGCGCCTATTACCGCAGCGGCTGGCTGGCACGCTCGCTGCAAGTGCGCGACACCCCGATCAACATGGACAACTGGACCTTGCACAACCTCGAAGAAGACTTCTCCGAGAGCACCGACCTCGCAGCACAGCACCCGGCCAAGCTCAAGGAACTGGTTGACGCCTTTGATGCCGCGGCCTGGCAGCATCTGGTCTATCCGCTCGACAACCGCGGCCGCCCCGGCAAGTTCAGCGACACCCCCGCCTGGATGCGCGAACGATCCGACCAGCCGCGCCGCTTTGTGCCCGGTGCGCAAACCGCAACGCGCACCG
>JANNCZ010000120.1:0-10203 GCA_031387185.1 Burkholderiales bacterium | reverse complement strand
CGAGATCATCTTTGAAGGCCGTGACGTCGTCAAGTTGTCCGGCAGCGAACTGCGCGCGGCGCGCAGCCGCATCGGCATGGTGTTTCAGGAATACAACCTGGTCGAGCGCCTGTCGGTGATGGAGAATCTGCTCACCGGCTGTCTCGGCAAAACCTCGGCGATGAAGGCTTTCCTGCGCAAGTTCGATGCCGATGACATTCGCCGCGCCTGGGAGATGCTCGAGATCGTCGGTCTTACCGGTTTCGCCAATGCGCGCGCCGATTCGCTCTCGGGCGGGCAGCGCCAGCGCGTCGGCATTTCGCGTGCGGTGATGCAGCAGCCGGCCTTGCTGCTGGCTGACGAGCCCACTTCATCGCTTGACCCCAAGACCTCGGTCGAGATCATGGAGCTGCTGGCGCGCGTGGCGGAAGTCAAGAACATCCCGGTCATCATCAACATGCATGATGTGGAGTTGGCGCGGCGCTTCGCCAAGCGCATCATCGGCATGGCGGGCGGGCATGTGGTGTACGACGGCGCGCCCGGTGGCCTGACCGACGATGTGCTCAAGACGATTTACGGCGGGGAGAGCTGGCTTCACTGAGCCTGCTGACAGATGACCACCGCCGTGCCTGCCCACGTCAAACCGTTCCAGGCCTCGCCGCTGGCGCGTGCCGGCTGGGTGGTGTTGCTGGTCTATCTGGCATGGGCGATGTCGTCGCTCGACTTCAACTACGCGCGCTTCATCACGGGTCTGGACAACGGCGCCAAATTCATCGGCCGCATGTTCCCGCCCAATTTCGAGCGCTGGGACTTGCTGGTCAAGGGTCTGACCGAGTCGTTGCAGATGGCCTTCATCGCTTCCTTCCTCGGCGTCATCATCTCGCTGCCGCTGGGCTTGCTCGCTGCGCGCAACCTGATGCCCGCCGTGGTGAGCTGGCCGGTGCGCATCATCGTGATTGCCTGCCGCTCGTTTCACCCGGTGATCGTCGCCATCATTTGTGTGAAGGCGGTGGGCTTCGGTGCGCTGGCCGGCATCATCGCGCTCACGGTCGCCTCGATCGGCTTTGTCGGCAAACTGTTCACCGAGGCGATTGAAGAAATCTCGATGAAGCAGATCGAGGCGGTGCGCGCGACCGGCGCATCGTTCATGAACGTCGTCATCTTTGGCGTGGTGCCGCAAGTGATGTTCCGCTTCATTGGTTTCTCGGCTTATGAGACCGATGCCAACCTGCGCAACTCGACGATGGTGGGCATCGTTGGTGCGGGCGGCATCGGCGGCACCTTGTTCGCGGCGTTTCAGCGCTTTGACTACGACTATGTGTTTGCGATTGTGCTGTCGATCATCGGGCTCATCATGATCGGTGAAGTGTTGCAGTTGTGGGTGAAGAAAGTGTTCAAACAATGAGTGCCGCTGCGCCATCACCCGCTCCCGGCGCGGACCTTGCGCGCGTCTGGCAGCGCTTCACGTTGCCTGAGCGCCTCGCACGCTTCACGATCTATTTCGTCATCGTGTTTGCAGTGGCGTGGTCGGTGCATTCGGTCGAAGTGATCGTTGAATTCATCTGGGATGCACACGTGCAGATCGCCGACATGGGCCGGCGCATGTGGCCGATCGCCTGGCGCCACTACCCCAAGGGCGTGCATGACGCGCTGATCGAAACCCTCAACATCGCGGCAGTGTCAACCTTGCTCGGCGTATTGATGGCAGTGCCGGTCGGCTTCCTCGCCGCGCACAACGCTACGCCGTATCGCTTCGTCAACTACTGCGCCAAATTCATTCTGGTGTCGACGCGATCGATCAACACCCTGTTGTGGGCGCTGTTCTTCGTCGCCGTGTTCGGTCCCGGCGCGTTGGCCGGCACGTTGGCGATTGCGTTTCACTCGATTGGCTTTATCGGCAAGCTGTTCTCCGAAGCAGTCGAGGACACCCATCGCGGCTCCATTGAGGCGCTCACCGCTGCGGGCGCATCCAAGCTGGCGTTGATCCAGTACGGCTACTGGCCGCAGGTCAAGCCGACGTTCTGGGCCATCGCCTTGTTCCGCTGGGACATCAACGTGCGCGAATCCGCCGTGTTGGGCCTGGTCGGCGCAGGCGGCCTCGGCATGGCGCTCGACACAGCGATCAACCTGTTTCAGTGGGATCGTGTCGCGTTGATCCTGGCGACCATCTTTGCGGTGGTGATCGTGGCGGAGATTGTGGTGACCGAAGTGCGCAAGCGCATCATTTAGCGGCTAACGCTGGAGAAAATAGTGAAAGCTGAAGCCAAAGACTTGCTGGGGGCATGGCGTCTGCTGAGTTGGTCGCTGGTGTATGCCGATGGCCGTCCCCCGGAGTTTCCTCTTGGTGCTGATGCCAGTGGCATCATCATGTATACCCCCGATGGCCATGTCAGCGCGACCTTGATGCAAAAGCAGCGCCCTGCCGCTGCCCCCGCATCGGATGCCGACAAGGCGGCTGCTTACGCCCAAAGCTTTGCCTACGCCGGGCGGTACACGGTGCGTGACGGCACCGCGTATCACGCCATTGAAGTGTCGACCAATCCAGCATTGATAGGGATCACGTCAACGCGGCACATCGAGTTGACGGATGACCGGCTGATTCTCTCCGGGCCCGATTTTTCTGCGGGCAGCCCGCGTACACAACGCATTGAGTGGCGGCGCGCTGCGTAGCGCCTGCCGCCTCATTCGTCCCGCGCGTCATCCGCGAAACCGACAAACACCGCCGCCTCATCGACTGACTTGCGCTCGGATATCACTGCATTGGCGGGGAAGCTATCGTCCGGCCAGCCCAGCGCGATGCTTTTCATGATGACCTGATCGTCGGCGATGCCGGCGTGCTCGCGCACCACCGGTGATTGCATGATGCCCTGACTGTTGATCACCGCGCCCAGCCCGCGCGACCAGGCGGCATTGACCAGAGCGGTTGCCACGGCGCCACAATCGAATGGCGCATCGTCGCTGCCGTCGAGCACCCGGTCGTAGGTCACGATCACACACACGGGCGCATCGAACTGACGGAAACCACGCATCACCCAGTCCTGGCGCCCATCCTTGTCTTCGCGCGCGATTGCCATCGCGGAGAACAATTGCTTGGCCACGCCAACCTGCCGGTCGCGATGCTTGCCTGCAAAGGGCTGGCCTATACGGAACTCGCGCGACTGCGGCACGCCCGCCGTCATGCGTTCGGTATTGCCGGCGCGGATGCGATTGAGCGGCTCGCCGGTGATGACGTAGAAATTCCAGGGTTGGGTATTCATCGATGACGGCGAGCGCATCGCCAAACCGATGATTTCCTTGATGAGTGCTCTGGGAACCGGCTCGGGTTTATAGCCGCGTATGCTGCGGCGGCCGCGGACAACTTCATCAAACTGCATTGGGTGGCTCCTGATATGGCAAATGAGGTTCTTGTGCTGCACATTTCTTGTCGCCCCACCGTGAAGCGTCGGCGATTATGTGAGGCGGCTCGTCATTTCATTGATCACGTTATGCACGATGGTTCGCAAGCAGCGTAATTCCCCCGCAAAGGTTGCTGCAAGCTCAGGGCGCTGCGCGAGGATTCCGGCATTTTCGGTCTCGATGGAACGATACAGATCCATCGCCGCCCCGGAAATGCGCCCTCTCACTTGCTCAAGCAATCGCGTCGCTGTTGCTTTCTCAATATGCATCGCGGCACCGGCCATGAGCAAGTGATTCTTCGTCAGATCACCGAAATGCTCGATCCCCAGGAGCGGCCACGCGAGACGGGTTCGATCAGGCCAGCCCAGTTGGTTAAATGCTGGTGATTCATAGCAGGCCGTGCTGAGCAAATCATAGTGCGGGGCCAGTTGAACGCCTTCGTTTGAAACCAGAAAACTCAGGTTCTTGAGATGGGCATCACCGTTGCCGGCGAGCAGATTGAACACCAGCCAACTGAACAGGCGCGTGCGCGCCACGGCCGGGCTGCGACATGCGTTGGCGATGGCGGCGAGGTTTTCCACGCTTCCCTCGACATACTTGTACGTGCCGGAAAGGCCGAGCAGTTGGCAAGCATCGATGGCGTGAAGGCGTTTCCATTCCGTACCGTCAAGCAATCGATCAAAACGATCAACCAGATAGACCGGCTGCGGCACATAGCGTCGATGCACTTCTGGTACAGCGAGGCCGACCCTGCGCGCCAATCGCATGACAAACCATTCATTGATCACCGAGTGAGGGTAGTCGCCACCCGTATGGTTGGGTTTGAGAATATGCGTCGATGGCAATGCGCCGGATGGCTCGAACAGCTTGTCATCGCGCAACACGACAGCCAGTTTGTGCTGTGCCCCCGCGAGCGACATGCGCTTGACTGCGGCGTGGGTCAGCGGCACGTTCGGCAACTGCTGTATGCGCGCCGACAAATCGGCATCGGTCAGGAGCCTCAGTTTGCCAGGTGTCTGTGCCGCGGCTTCGGGTGGCAGTAAGGTGAGCGAACCCGCCGATTCCGCCCCGTAGTGGGCCAGCAAGCCGAACGCATCGGCGCGGTCCAGTTTGGCATCACCGGCGAGCAAGGTTCTCTGCGCGTCCTCGGGCAGCAGATTGTCGAAATACCATTGCACCGGCCGAAGGGATGCGCCGTCTACCAAGGGCGCGGCATCGAGAGGCAGCTTCGGGCTCAGTGCAAACCGTTGCGGACTGTTCAGCCAATCCCGGCTGTACTGAAACGACCAGAGGCCATTGACCTCGTGCAACTCACCAATTTTCTGGTCGTTGATGAGTGCGACAAGCGCGCGCTCCGTCATGCCCGGCCGCGCCTTGCCAATTCGGTGTCGAGGCGCTTGGCTACTTCGTTGGGCACGTCGAGCAGCACCCGCACCCCCAAGCCCTGAAGCACTTGGAACAGCTTGCCCCATTGCACCCCATCCGCGCCGCGCTCGACCTTGCCAAGAAAGTTTTCGCTCACGCCGATGCTGCCGGCGGCGTCGTCTTGGCGAATTTTCTGGGCTTTGCGGGTTGCGCGCACCACTGCGCCAAGCGTCGATGCTTGAGCTAAAGGAATCTGCATATTAAATCCTCTATAATGTAAGGATTTTATACTATACTTTATTTTTTAGCTTAAATCCTTGAAAAAAAGAGGATTGTTATGCCATAAGGCAATTTATATAATATATCCTTAACTTTGTAAGGATATATTATGTTGAAACTTAATGGTTTTGGACGGTCAGCTCAAGAAGTCCGTCGGGGTGGCGGCGTGTTGGGGCTAATCGACAACTGACCGGCATACTCGTGTAGTTCCGATCAATATCGACCGCGCTTTTTTACCCGACGAGATCGAAGGCCTATCCCCGGGACGCTTGTTGAATCGGCAGAGTTTCGAATCCAGTCAAGATTCAGGCGACACCAACGGAATAGCTTGAGGGTACGTGGCGGCCTATCGCTTCGGCGCACGCACGGAGCAGTTGCTTGCTTCAGCACCGCCTCGGCCGTGCCCGGCTTCAAGGCGGCGAACAGGCGCTGCAACTCGGTCGCATTGGAAGCGCTGCGCTCCACCAGCTTGATGCCGAGGATGCCCGCACCGGTGCGCGCCTCGTCGCGCCAGCCGGCCGACGCCGGGTCGGCCGGATCAACCAGCAGCAACACCTTCGAGAGCTTGGGCTTCATCTCCTTGAGGATTTGCATGTTCTTGCCGGGCAGATCGGCGAAACCGCCGAGGCCGGTGATGTTGGCGCCCGGATACGCGAGGCTTTTCACATAGCCGGCCGCCACCGGGTTGTTCACATGCAGCATCACCACCGGGATCGACTTGATCGCGGCCAGTGCGGCACGGGCGGCCTCGCTGTCAAAGGTCACCACCAGTCAACCCGCGTGCGCACCAGATCGTGTGCGGCGCTGAGCGCGGCGGCGTCACTGTCGACCTTGCGAAAGTCGTAACGGATGTTGCGGCCTTCTTCGTAACCGAGCGCGCGCATGCCTTCCTGCAGCGGGCCGTAAGAAGGCGGCACGTGGTCGGTGCCGACATGCAGCAGGCCGATGCGGAAGATTTTTTCGGGAGCCTTGGTGGGAGTCTTGGTGGGTGCTCTGGTGGATGCATGGGCGAAGGCGCGCAACGGTGGCGCGAGGGCGCCGGCGCCGAGTGCGAGGATGAGCCGGCACCGCTTCATTCGACCACTCGGTCCGCGCGCAGCCGGATCGCTTCGGGAATCTTCAGCTTGAGCGCGCGCGCGGTGTTGAGATTGAGCACCATCTCGATAATGGTGGACTGCTCCATCGGCAACTCGCCGGGATTGGCGCCGTTGAGCACCTTGGCCACCAGATCGGCCGCGCTGCGGTAGGCCTCGGAAAAATTGGCGCCGTAGGAGAGCAGGCCGCCGTGTTCGATCCACACATCGTTATGGAACACGGAGGGCAGCCGGTGTTGCAGCGCCAGTTGCGGAATGCGCTTGCGCGACGGCACGAAATAGCCCGAGCCCAACGCCAGCAAGGCGTCAACCCTGGCGCGCTTGAAAGCGGCGAAGGCAGCGTCAAAATCATAGGGCGGGCGGTCGAATTCATGCACCACCAGTTCCACCCCAAGCTGCGCGGCGGCGGCCCGGGTGACCTTGAGCTGACCGGCGCTGGCGGCGTCCGCAAGCACGCCGGCGCGGCGCAATTGCGGCATCAGGTCCTTGAGCACCTGCACGCGCTTGGCCGGCAGCTCGGTTTGCAGCACCGAGACGCCGGTGATGTTGCCGCCCGGGCGCGCCAGGCGCGCGATGATGCCGGCAGCGACCGGGTCGAAGTCGGTAGCGACAAACACAATCGACATGTCACGCGTGGTTTGGCTGACGGCGCGCAGGCCGGCCTCGTTGCCGGGAGCGAATATCAGGTCGCATTTGAGGCGCTTCAACTCAGCGGCCAACACGGGGACGGCATCGGTTTTGCCTTCGGCACTCCTGAACACGATCTCCAGGTTGCGCCCCTCGATAAACCCGCGTTCGGCCAGCCGTTTGGCAAACGCGATGCCATAGGGCTCGGTGCGCGTGGAGGACATGGTCAGCCAGCCGATGCGGTAATTGCGTCCGGGTTTTTGTGCGAAGGCAGCGCGCGGCCACACACCAACCGGCACCGGCAACAGTGTGCCGGCACCGAGCGCGAGCAGCCATTTTCGTCGCAGGTTCATGCGCTTTCTCCCGGCCCTGATCGAGTGCTCGATGACATCATGGACTTCCTCCGTTGGCAGCGCAGGCGCTATGGCTGAATCTATCAGGGCATGTTACTGCCGCGCGGGGCGCAAGTCATGTGTTTATCACGCCAGTGTTTATCACGCCAGATTGGGCGTGAATATTCACACCAGAATCTTCGATGCCCCGCCTCGAAGGCTCGATCCAGGAGCGGGTTTTCGCGGCATGGTGATCGCTTGGCCCCTTCCGGCGCTCCGGCCAAGGGCCTTCGGTAAAGCGCCGCTAGATCAGGTGGTCCCCGCCTTCGATGTGGCCTGCCTCGCGCATGCCGCGCGCAAAGCCGCCAAGCGCGTGGGATTCGATCGAGGCCGGGCGTGCGCCGATGGTGAGGAAACCGATGCGCCAGATCTTTTTGGCCTGCCGGGCGAGCGCGCCCAAGGGAGCCAGCAGCGCGCTCACTCCCGGAGTAAACACCCGCCCCGGCTTTTTGTCCCTGTTTGAAATCATTGGCCCGGCTTGAATGGTGGTTGGCAGCATGGTTTTCTCCTGTAGAAAAGGCAGGCTGTTTGACCGAACCTGCCAGGGCATGCTACTGCCGCGTGGGCGTCAAGTCACGTGAATATCACACCAGCTGGAGCGTGAATATTCACATCAATTTGGCCAATGCCATCGGCCCGCGAGGCGCATCAGGAGCCATTTCTGGTGGCATGCGTGGCGCAGAGGCGCTTCCACCAAGGCTTTCGGGCCGGTCTCTTAAGCCACAATCGCGAGCAGGCGCACTCCGGGCACATTGGCGCAGCGCGCAAAGTCGCGATCAACCCAAAACACCGGCAGGTCCAGGCGCAGCGCAAGGGCGCAAATCAGGTGCTCGGTGTTCGATCCTTGAATGCCGCGCATGGCGCAAGCAGTGTGGCACGCACTGCATTGCACTACAATGCATCACACTTCAGGAGAATCGCAATGGACTCCCAACTGACCCTGCGTCTGCCGGCCGAGTTGTCCGGCAAGCTGGACCGCGCCGCCAAGCGCATGAACCGCAAGCGCTCCGACGTGGCGCGCCTCGCGCTCGCGCAGTTTCTCGACGGCGGCACCCCGGCGGGCCGCCCGGCTGATCTGGTGCGCGATCTTCTGGGCAGCGTGCAAAGCGGCATTCCCGACCTCGGCACGCGCCACCGCGAACACCTGCTCGCGCGCGTCGCCCGTGGCCGGTGAATTGCTGCTCGACACCGGCGCCTTCGTCGCGCTGGTGGACCGCAGCGAGCGCCGCCACGCCGATTGCGTCGCGGTGCTGGAGGCGTGGCATGGCCCGGTCTTCACCACCGAAGCGGTGCTGACCGAGACCCTGCACCTGGCCGGGCCGCGCTGGCAATCTCAAAAAGTTTGTCTCGAATTCGTGCTGCGCGGCGCCTTCAGCCTGGTGCCAGCCTCCGCCGCGAGCCTGCGCCGCACAGCCGTGTTGATGGACAAGTATCACGATGTGCCGATGGACTACGCCGATGCCACCCTGGTTGCGCTCGGGGAGGAGCTGGGATGCAACCGCGTGTTCACGCTCGATGTGCGCGGATTTTCCGCTTACCGGCTTGACGGGCGCAAGGCGTTTAAGATGCTGCCGTGACGCGCAGTTGTTGCGCCTATGGGTCTAAAAGAAACTCCAGCGGCACACCGAAGCGCAGCGCCAGCGCGCGCGCCTGACGCAAATTGATGGTGCGCTGGCCCGAGAGAATCTCCGAGACCTTGGCCTGATTGCCTATCTCCGGCAGATCGCTTTGGCGCAGCCCGTCGCGCGCCATGAACCAGCGCAAGGTCTCAGGTGCATTCATGGCGGGGGGCATCGGGCAATGCGCCTGCTCATACGCTGACACCAGTTCACCGAGCATGGCAGCCAGCCGCGCCAGCGGGTTGGCTTCATCGGCGCCGCCTGCATCCAGCACCGTGTCGAGCGATTCAACCAGTGCCTGATATTGAGACTTGGTCTTGGCAGGCTTGAGCACTGGGGCGACATAGGCCCAATGCGCCAGAGCAGTATCAATTCTTGCGTTCATTTCCAATTGCCTCGGGTGAGCAGACTCACTCGATCACCTTTTCCGCGCGGAACAATAGTTCTTTCGGCATCGTCAACCTGATCGCTTTGGCGGTCTTGAGATTGAGCACAAGTTCAATGATGGTGCCTTGTTCCACGGGCAGCTCTGCCGGTCTGGCACCCTTGATGATTTTGTCGATGTAGTAGGCGGCGCGATGGTAGTGCGCGCCATTGTCTTGTCCGGAACGGCTGCTGGTCAATGGCATCGGCTTTTCCTTTGAACGTGCGGGCGGCATGGCCACATTTACCCAGTGATGTTACCGCCGCACCAGGACGACGTCACGTGCAAATGACTGGTTGACAGGCGTGAATATTCATGCGGAGTGGGTTTGGCGGTTGTGGCTTGTCAAACGTGTTTGGCCCGTATTCCGACGCACGGAAAGGGTCTGGCGCGTGCGCCGCGTATATCGCGTTTCTGCCCCTCACGACTGCCTGTGAAGTCAGTCACGCAACAACGCTTTGAACCCGGCCTGTTCAAAATGATGGTCGTGCGCCAGGGCCGATTTGATGCCACGCGCCTTCATGACGGAAAACGACATGCAGTCGGTCAAGCTCCAGGCTTTGTCGGCGCGCTCGCGGTAAAGCGCCAGGGCGGCGGCGAACAGGGCAGGTGACTGATGGATGATTTCAACTTTGGAGTCGGCTTCGAGCGCGTCCACCAAACGCACCGCGAGGCTTCGTACGAACGGGCCATTGGCGGAATAGGCGTTCAGGGTTTCGGCGAGGACCAGTTCGGTGGTGACGATCAGTCTGGCAGTCAGACTCTGACTGACCTCGCGCGCCTTGGCGTGCAATTGATCGAGCGGGCTGAGCCGCGCAATCCAAAAGCCGGTGTCGGCGAAAACCGCACCGCGCATTGGTTATTTGCCGGACGAGCTGCCGGTTTGTCCTGCGGGCCGGCTGGCGAGGTAGTGCTTGACGTTCTGCGCAAGGTCAGACGGCACTGCGCGCCATGCCGAAAGAGGGACTGATGCGCTCAATTGGTCAAGCGTGTCCCAAAGCGATTCCGGCGTCCCGCTTTTAGGCGGG
>JANNCZ010000822.1:0-18673 GCA_031387185.1 Burkholderiales bacterium | reverse complement strand
CACCAGCATCGCCGGCGACGGCAATAACGTCGTCTACGACGATGGCGGCGACGATGGCGTCATGCTCGGCAATGGCAACAATGTCGTGTTCACCGGGGTAGGTGCCGATGTAGTGGTGCTGGGCAACGGCGGCAACGCGGTGTTCGCCGGCGAGGGCAACGATATTGTGCTGGCGGGCAATGGCAATAATGCGCTGCTCGGTGAGGGTGGCAATGACGTAATTTTGGCGGGCAACGGAAATAATCTGATCGCGGGGGGTGATGGCAATGATTTGATCCGGGCCGGCAATGGCGTGAACCAGTTGTTCGGCGGTGCCGGGCGCGACGTGATCTTCTCCGGCAACGGCGGCAGCCAGTTGTTTGGCGGCGCGGGCGACGATGAATTGAACGCCGGCTCTTCCAGTGATTTTCTCGATGGTGGCAGCGGTGCCGATACGATGGCCGGGGGTGGGGGCGATGACACTTACGTGATCGATAACCCGCTTGATGTGATCGTCGAAAACGCCAATGCAGGCGTGGACACGGTGCGCTCGTCGATTGATTACACGCTGGGCGCGAATCTGGAGAATCTGACACTCACCGGCGCGGCGATCAACGGCGCGGGCAATGCGCTCGACAATGTGCTCATCGGCAATGACGCGGACAATGTGCTGGCCGGATTCGCCGGCAATGACGTTTTGCGCGCCGGGCTGGGCAATGACGTTTACGTGTTTTGCAAAGGCGACGGCCAGGATGTGATCGACGATGCCGGCGGGTCGATGGATATTCTGCGCTTTCGCACCTGTGCGTCACCGTCAGAGATTGTGGTCAGCCGCGAGGCCACCGGCTTGCGCTTCAACATCACGACCACCGGTGACTCGGTGCTGGTGAAGTGGGACCCGGCCAATGGCGTCGGCATCGAGCGCGTCGAGTTTCCGCGCGACGGCACGGTGTGGAGCAAGGCCATGCTCGATGACTTTGCCAACCGCGCGCCGCTGGCGGGTGCGCCGCTGGCCGCGCAGACCGCCACTGACGACACGGCGTTTCGCTTCACCGTGCCGCTGGCGGCGTTTGCCGATCCGGACTATGCCGACGCGCTCACCTACTCGGCACGCATGGCCGATGGCAGTGCGCTGCCAACCTGGCTCACGTTCAACGCCGCCACGCGCAGTTTTGGCGGCACGCCGGACGATGCCAATGTCGGGGCGCTCAACCTCACCATTCGCGCCACCGACACGCGCGGCCTGGCGGTCGAACAGGCCCTGAACCTGACGGTGTTGAATGCCAACGATGCGCCGCTGCTGGCCGCTGCCGTGGCGAGCCAATACGCCATCCAGGATGCGGCGTTCTCATTCACGATTCCGGCTGGCACCTTTACTGATGCTGATGCGCGCTTTGGCGATACGCTCAGTTACGCCGTGACCAGGACCGACGGCACGCCACTGCCGGGCTGGCTGGCCTTCGACGCCGCCACGCGCACTCTGTACGGCACGCCGGCCAATGCCGATGTGGCCGATTTCGCTGTGCGCGTCACCGCAACTGATCTGGCAGGGGCCAGCGCCTCGGCAGTGTTCGGCTTGCATGTCGAAAACGTGAACGATGCGCCAGTCGCCGTAGCCGACCGTGCGGCGGTGCAGGAAGATGTGCTGGTGGCGGCGAGCGGCAATGTGCTCGCCAATGACACAGACCCGGACACCGACATCGACGCCGGTACCGTGTTGCAAGTGACCAGCACCGGCAGCTTCACCGGTAACTACGGCACGCTGACGCTCAATGCCGGCGGGGCATATGCCTACACCCTCAACAATGGCGCGGCCAATGTGCAGGCGCTGGCTGCGGGGCAACAGGTGTCGGAAGTGTTTGCCTATGCGGTCAAAGACAACGACGCGGCAGCACCCCTGACCGCAGCCTCCACGCTGACCATCACGATCACCGGCAGCAACGATGCGCCGGTGGTGGTGGCCGATGCGGCTGCCGTCAGTGAAGACTTCACGCTGACAGCCAGCGGCAATGCACTCGCCAACGACAGCGATGTGGATCAAGGGGCGGTGCTGGCGGTGACCAATGCCGGTGTCTACACCGGCACCTATGGTAGCCTGGCCGTGAACGCGTCAGGCGCGTACACCTATACGCTGGCCAACAGCAGCAACGCGGTGCAGGCATTGCGCGGCGGTGAGCAGGTGACCGACGTGTTCAGCTATACGGCAAGCGATGGTGCCTTGCAAGCCAGCGCGGCCATTACCGTCACCGTGTTGGGCAAGAATGACGCACCACTGGCCCAGAACGACAGCGCGGCTGTGACTGAAGACCTGGTGTTGACGGCCACCGGCAACGTGCTGGCGAACGACAGCGATATGGATCGTGGCACGGTGCTGCGCCTTGCCGCACCCGGCAGCTACAGCGGCAGCTACGGCACCTTGAGCATCGCTGCCAGTGGTGCCTACACCTACACGCTCAATAACAGCGCAGCGGCGGTGCAGAGCCTTGCTGCAGGCCAGCGCGTCACGGATGTGTTTTCGTATACCGCGCTGGACAATGATGCGAGTCCACTGGGTGCCAGTGCAACTCTTGCGGTAGGTGTGACCGGCGTGAACGATGCGCCGGTGGTGGCGGCGCCCCTCGCGGCGCAAAACGGCAGGGAGACGCAAGCCCTCAGTTTCACCTTGCCGGCCGCTGCCTTTACCGATGTGGATCAAGGGGACCGCTTGACGTATAGCGCGCAAATGCTGGGCGCAGATGGCGTCGCGCGCGCACTGCCATCCTGGCTGGTGTTCAACGCAGCGGTGCGCAGTTTTTCTGGCACGCCGTCAAAAGTGGATGGCGGCTCTTACCAGATTCGTGTGACGGCCACCGATATTGCCGGCGCCAGCGCCAGCAGCAGTTTTGCGCTGACCATACTGGACAGCTTCGCCAACGGCAATGTCATCACCGGCAGCGCAGCGGGCGACACGCTCAATGGCACCGATGCCAATGAAACCATCAGCGGGCAGGCTGGCAATGACCGTTTGTTTGGAGGTGGCGGGGCCGATACGCTCAGCGGTGGGTTGGGCGCAGACCTGCTCGACGCGGGGGCCGGTGACGATATTTTGCGCTTTGGGGCCGATGCGTATTGGGGCAAGCATGACTACGCGCAGCACGTTGGCAGCCCGGGCGTGGCCGGATCGGGTGCGACCGCGGATTTGGACGATCTTGGCCGCTCATGGGACGTCTTCATCGGCGGGGCAGGGCGCGATACGCTGATGGGGACGGCGCAGGCGGATGCGATCATTCTCGATGATGCGTCTTCACCTTCGGCGCTTGCCGGGCCGCGCCTGCAGGAGATTGAGGTCATCAATGCCGGCGACGGCGATGACGTAGTGGACTTGACCAGCAGCCGCTACAGCTACGGCGATATCACGATTGATGGCGGCAATGGCAATGACACGGTCTGGTCTTCGGGCGGCAATGACGCTTTGTTTGGCGGTGCCGGGTCCGATACGCTCAATGCCGGTGCGGGCCGCGATACGCTCGACGGGGGCAGCGGTTCGGATACGCTGGCCGGTGGCCTGGGCGGTGACACTTACTTGCTCGGGCGCGGCTATGGCAATGACACCATTGCCGAGAATGATGCCAACCAGGCAGGTGCGGCCAACACCGACGTGGCGCGCTTTCTCTCTGGCATTTCAGCAAACCAACTGTGGTTTCGCAAGGCCGGCAATGATCTGGAAGTGCAGGTGATCGGCACAGCGGACAAGTTCACCATCGATCGCTGGTACAAGGGCGCGCAGTATCGCGTCGAGCAGTTTCAGACCACCGACGGCAGCAAGACGCTGATGGAGAGCCAGGTGCAGAATCTGGTGAACGCGATGGCGGCGTTTGCACCACCGGCGGCGGGGCAGACCAGTTTGTCTGCAACCCAGGCGGCGGCGCTCAATCCGGTGATCGCGGCGAATTGGCAGTAGGTGATCAAGACTGGCGGCGGGGAACGTGCCTCAGTGTGGCATCATGATGCTACGTTGATAACATCTCGATGCGTTTTTGCTTACCGGAGCACACCATGCGCACCACTCTCTCACTGGATGACGATGTTGCCGCGAAACTGGCGGCGGCAAGCCGCAAGAGCGGGAAAAGTATCAAGGAAACCGTCAACGACGCCCTGCGGCGCGGATTGTTCAGCGCACAGACGGCGCACAAGCCGAAACCCTTCGTGGTTGAGCCGCAGAAAATGGGTGCCCTCAAACCGGGGCTTTCGCTCGACAAGATTTCGGCCCTGATCGACGAAGCTGATGGCGCATGGCATCGATAGACCAAGAGAAAATTTTATGCTGATGCTCGACGCAAACGTGCTGATCTACGCCTACCGCAGTGAAGAGAAACAACACGCCGCAGCGCGTGCCTGGCTGGAGCGCGTGTTTGCCGGGCCGGAGCCGGTCGGCCTGCCTTGGCAAACCATGCTCGCCTTCATGCGCATCACGACAAATCACCGGATATTCGAACGCCCCTTGCCGATGCAGACTGCGCAACGAATCGTTGCGGGCTGGCTGGATCATCCTCAAGTCCATGTGATTGAGGCCGGCGCACATTTCTTTTCCGTGCTGTCGTCACTGCTTGAATCGGCCCAGATCCGCGGCCCACTGGTGACCGACACCGCGCTGGCTGCGCTCGCCATCGAAAATGGCGCCACGCTCTGCACCACCGACCGCGATTTCGCGCGTTTCGCCGGCCTCAAGTGGCTCGACCCGCTGCGCTGACCGCACCAGCATCGCCAAGCGCCGGGGTCACGGCGTGCACAGGGCGCCAGCCTTGTGACGCCACTATCGAGGCTGTCATGATTTTGGAAAGGCTCACTTCTACCTGAAATCACGGGCTTCTCTTGAGGCTCATACCTTGTTGGAAAAGACTCGTGCTTGCCTGTGCGCCGGAATGTGCGTAGATTGCCGAAATCATCACTGACCGGGAAATTGTTGCGGTCAAAATGTCTGCTGCGAGGAAGCACCCAATGCACCAATCCAACCCTTCACTGTTCCCCGACTTCGAATCTCTAGGCGATGGCGCGGCGTATGCGGACAAAATCCGCGAGGTGACGCCGCACAATGCCCTCTTCGACGATTTCAATATCGACGACCTGCGCCAGTTGGGGCCCTTCATGCAGGTCTACCGCGCGCCGGCGCACGCGGTCATCATTGCGGAAGGCGATCATGGCGATTTCATGGTGTTCATCATCGACGGCGAGGTCGATGTCACCAAGAAAGACCGC
Organism: Burkholderiales bacterium; assembly: GCA_031387185.1. Classification (GTDB taxonomy): domain Bacteria; phylum Pseudomonadota; class Gammaproteobacteria; order Burkholderiales; family JAEUOS01; genus CANJDH01. The sequence continues at coordinate 13,459 of JANNCZ010000822.1, read as the reverse complement.
TGGGAGATGGTCAAGCGCATCGCCGTGGTGTTGCCCGGCCAGGCGCTCGGCGAGATGTCGATGATTGACGGCGAAGCGCGCTTTGCCACCTGCGCCGCCATCGAGCCGACCACCTTTGCGGTGCTGACGCGCCCGGCGCTGCAGGAGTTGATCAACGATCAGCCGCGCATCGCCGGCAAGATCATGATGAAGCTGGTGTTCATGCTCTCGCAGCGGCTGCGCCAGACCAGCGCCAAGCTGGTGAACTACATCGAAAAGTAAGGCTGCCTGCAGTAACGGTGCCTGTAGTAAGGCTGCCTGCAGTAACGGTGCCTGCCCTGCCAGGCGGGAGCGCGCCGGCTGCGGACGTGCGACGCCCGCGTCACTCGCCTCACCACATGGTCATGCACTCGCCCGAGTACATCACCGGGCCAGTTGGTTTGCCCGAGGTGGAGCCGCCCATTGGTTCCATGCTGACCGCGAGCCGCTTGTAGTCGTGCAGCGATTTGTCGGCGATGTCGGGCAGCTTGATCATGTTTTTGCCCATGGCTTTGACGATGCCGAGCGACTTTGGGTTGCCGTTCATGTCCAGGCCCCATAGCTCAAGGCTGGCGTCGGTGGGCATCGAGTCGCCCATGAACTTGACCCACATTTCACCAGCCTGGCGGCCCGCGTAAATCATCAGCATGGTGTTGCCCTTGCTGTCCTTGAGGGCGGCGACATACGAGGGTTGATGGGCTGCGCTGCCGTCGGCCACCGGCACCGCACGCTCGACCACGCGTTCGACCACTTTGACACGCTCGATGATCTCGGGCGGGCGCACGCCGACGAACACCATCAGCGCGGCGAACCCGGTCGCGGCGGTGAGGCCGAAGCCGCGCCAGAACGCCAGATTGTCCCAGAGCGATGCGCCAGAAGCCTTGGTGGGAGCCGCTTTTGGCGCGATAGCCTTGGAAACCCGCTCCCACACCCGCTCTGGCGGCTGCACCGCTTCAATCGCGGCGGCCATTGGCGTGAGACGGGTCTCCCATTCGTTGACCGTGATGCGCAACGCCGCGTCTTGTTTGAGCCACGCGTCAAACCGGCGGCGTGCGCCGCCCGCGAGCGTGCCGAGCACGTACTCAGAGGCGAGCGCATCGCGCAGTTGGGATTTGTTGCGGTACTCCATGATGGTTCTTTTGAAACCTCGCTCTAAGCCGTTACGCGCCGCCCAAACCCGCAGCGCTACTGATTTCATGCGCCGCTTAACCCAGCAGCGCTACCGTTTTCAAGCGCTGCGCAACCCCGCAGCACCACTATTTTCAAGCGCTGCTCAAACCCGCAGCACCACTATTTTCAGGCGCTGCTCAACCCCGCAGCACTCAAGCAATCCTTCAACTTCGTCAAACCCCGGCGCACCCAGGTCTTTACAGTGCCCAGCGGCTCGCCCATCTTTTCGGCCAACTCGGTATGCGTGAGGCCCTCATAAAACGCAATCCGTACCGCACGCTGCTGCTTCTCTTCCAACCTGCCCAAACACGCCGCAATCGCGCGTGCTTCGGTGGCTTGTTCCAACTGCGCCAACGGCCCCGGCTCGGGCGACTCGACTGCGTCAAACACGCCGTCATCATCGGTTGCATCTTCCTTGCGCGGCCGGCGCAGCCAGTCGAGGCAGCGGTTGCGCACGATGCTCGTCATCCAGGTCATCGGCGCCGCAAGTTGCAGTTTGTAGCTGCCGCTGTGATTCCAGATGTTGACATAGCACTCCTGCAAAACCTCCTCGGCCCAGTCCTCACGTCTCAATATACGCAGCGCGACGCCAAACAGTTTCGCGGATGTGTTTTGATACAACAGCGCGAACGCCGCTTGCGAGCCCGCATCGCGCAGGGCGGACGCGGCCAGCCATTCTTGCAGGCGCTGGTTTTGTTCAGGGCTGGTAGCCATGGATTTTGGCGTGAGTATCTACTTACACTGAGGCAGAGTGCGGGGCTGCATACCGTGTGGCGGGAGCGGTGTGGGCGGGCATCAAGCCGGCTTCACCACGCCATTGCGGCCCTGTTCCCACAATACGTCGGGCTGTTTGGCGTGGCGGTTGAGGATACGGGATAGTACAAACATCAGGTCAGAGAGCCGGTTCAGGTATTGACGCGCCAGCGCGGAAATGTCTTCTGATTGCCCGAGCAATATCACGCTGCGCTCGGCGCGGCGGCACACGGTGCGCGCCAAATGCGCAACGCTCGCGGCACGCGCGCCACCGGGCAGGATGAAATTTTTCAAGGGTTCAAGCGTCGCGTTATAGGCGTCGAGAAAATCTTCCAGCCGCTTGACCTGGGCCTCGGTAATGCTTTTGTAACCGGGGATCGCCATCTCGCCGCCGAGGTCAAACAGGTCGTGCTGGATCAGCGTCAATTCTTCGCGCGTATTGGCCGGCAGGTCTTCGCAGAGCAACATGCCGATTACCGAATTGAGCTCATCGACATCGCCCATGGCGTGGATGCGCGGCGCAGTCTTGGGCGTACGCGAGCCGTCGGCAAGACCCGTGGTGCCTTCGTCGCCAGTGCGCGTGTAAATTTTGGAGAGGCGGTTGCCCACGGGATGGTGAGAATCAGTTGCTGATTTTGAAGGTGCGCAGATTATAGACGTGGGGTTGCGGTGCAACGTGCTTGCAGCGCGGGGTTCGACGCGGCAGTGCCGCACGATCTGGATCAGCCTTTGCGCGCTTGACCAGAAGCCCGCCAAATACGTCTGCTGTGCGATGATGGCGGGACAGCAGCAGCACTCACGCAGATTGGGACGATGAGGGGCGCGCAGCCGCCTTCCTTGGAACATGCATGCCCACCCCAAACCGTAAAAGCAAGATCCTTGCGATCGACGATGATCCAGTGCTGACCAGTTTGCTTAAGGTCAAGCTTGGTGCCGTGCATGATGTGGTGGTGTGCAACGATGCGCGCGAGGCGCTGGCGCTGGCACGGCGCGAGCAGCCTGACCTCGTGCTGTGTGACGTGGTCATGCCGGGGGTAAGCGGTTACGAGGTGTGCGCGCTGCTCAACGCTGACGCCACGTTGGCGGGCACCCCGGTGATTCTGATGAGTGCCAACCGCACCGAAGCCGCCGATCAGCAGCGCGGGCTGGAGGCGGGCGCAGTGGACTACCTCGATAAACCCCTGGACTTCGCGGTATTGCTCGCCAGGGTGCGCCTGCATCTCGAATTGCGCGATGTGCAAAAGGTGATGAAGAACCAGAATGCGCAGCTCGAAGCGAGCGTGGCCGCGCGCACCGCCGAGCTCGAAACCAGCCGCCTCGCGTTGCGCGAGGCGATGCACAACCTGCGCACGACGCGGGTGGCGCCGGGTGTCTACTGGATCCAGGTGCCGGAGGCAGGCCTTTATATTCTGTGCGGCGCGCCGGCCGACGTGGTCAAAAACCTGATGCTGCGCGGCTATATTGCCGAAGAGCGCATCGGCGGCGCGATGGTTGAGACCGGGCCGAATGTGATTCTGCTCTCGGATGTGCTGATTCAGAACGGGCGCTTCGCCAACCTTTCCGAGTTTCCGGTGCTGCAGATGCTCTACCGCCAGGGCATGATCCTGCCAGACCACCCGAACAACACCGGGCGCCGGCCGATGATCATCGGCTCAGACGCGCAGGTGCGTGCCCAGCTTGACTACATCTACCGCGGCAACTATGGCCTCGTGAGTGAGGAAGAAATGCGCGCCGCCGGGCTCGATGCCGAAGAGGCGCGCCGCCAGATGGCGCTCAAACTGGGGTTTGCCTTTGGCAGCATCCGTGCCAGTGAAGACCTGCTCGACAGCCGCATTGTGGGCAAAGAGGCGGTGGCGTTGAGCGGCGGTGTCACGGCACGGCGGCTCGGCATCAATCGTTACGAGTTCGCTTACCAGGGCCGCACCACGGAGGTGGATCTCAATCTCGCGCCGGGCGAAGGTTACGAAGCGCCCTACACGCCGGGCCAGCATTTTGTCGAGCCGCAATATTTTGGCGTGATCCACTGCGGCGAAGGCGACGGCTGGGACTTGCGCCGCCAGAGCATGGCGAGCATCGTCATGTTTCAGGGCCGCTATTACCTCGTTGATGCCGGCCCCAGCGTGCTGCACACGCTGCAAAGCCTCGGCATCGATGTGAGCGAAATTGCCGGCGTGTTCCACACCCACGCGCACGATGACCATTTCGCCGGGCTGCCCGCGCTGATTGCGTCCGGCGTGCGCATCAAGTACTACGCCACGCCGCTGGTGCGCCACTCGGTCACCAAGAAGCTCGCGGCGCTGATGTCGATTGACGAAGCCTTGTTTGCCGATTTCTTTGAAGTGCGCGATCTGGTCGCGGCGCAGTGGAACGATTGCGACGGCATGGAAGTGATGCCGGTGTTTTCACCGCACCCGGTGGAGAACACCGTGTTCACGTTCCGTGTGCGTGGCGATGACGGTTACCGCACCTACGCGCACATGGCAGACATTGTCGCCATGCCGGTGTTGCAACGGCTGGTGGCAGAAGCGCCGGCCAAAGACGTGCTGCCTGCAGGGTTTGCCGAGACTGTGAGAGCGGCCTATCTCACGCCGGCCACAGTGAAAAAGATCGATGCAGGCGGTGGCCTGATCCACGGTGCGCCGCTCGATTTTGCGGAGGACAAGTCGGACAAGATCGTGCTCGCACACCGCGCCGGGCCGTTTACGGAAGAAGAACTCGAGGTCGGCTCGCAAGCCACCTTTGGCGCCGTCGATGTGCTCATTGCATCGACCCAGGATTACATCTGGCAGCGTGCCTATCTTGCTCTCAGCCGCCTGTTTCCCGAGGCCGGGCTGGAGAGCCTGAACGCGCTGCTGCGCTCGCCCGTCACGGTACACAACGCCGGCAGCCTGATCCTGCGGCGCGGGACAGTGTCCAAACACGTCTATCTGGTGTTGACCGGCAGTGTCGAGTTGCACGATGCGGCGCACACGGCGCCGGCCATGCTGCCGGTTGGCTCACTGCTCGGTGTGGACATCCTCTTCAGTGACGAGCCGCTTGCCGCCACCTGGCGGGCCACCTCCACTGCGCGTCTGCTGCGCATGAGCATCGACGCGTTGCGCGACTTCGTGCTCAACGGCGGCTGGTACGGTAACTTGCGCATGGCGCTTGACGGTACTGCGCAACTGCGCGCACTGCCCCTGTTTGCCGAGCGCATCGATTTGCAAACCCAGCAACGCATCGCCGCTGCGGCCGGGGCCGTGCAGATTGAAGCCGGCGCCGTGATTCCGCCGGCGGCAGACCTGCTGCTGGTGCGCAGCGGCAGCGTGCGGCTGGCAACGATTGATGGCCGGGTGATCGAGACGGTTGGGCCAGGCGGCTGCTTCGCCGAGGAGTGCTGCCTCGGTGGAGTGACGCCCGCGTGGCGCGCGGTCGCCGAAGGCGCGGTGGAGGTGACACGCATTCCCGCAGCTGCACTGCGCACCACGCCGGTGGTGCTGTGGAAGCTGCTGGAGGTCTATAACCGGCGCTTGTGTCTGGCGCAAGCAGTGCGGTAGGCGACCGCTGAGGGCATCTGCATGCTCGACCTGGCGCGCGACACTACTGTCAGTGCGCCGCCCGCCGCCGCGTTTCAGCGAGCATCCGCGAGAAGTGTTGGTGGAGGCGGGTCTTGAAGGTGATGCGCTGAAGAAGCTTGTGGCACAAGGCTCGCAGGGCAGGACGGTGCTGGATTATTCAAGCTTGATCTTCGCATCCCGCACCAAATCGGCCCATTTCCTGAGTTCGGCTCTAACCACTCGGTCAAGCGCTTCGGGGGTGGAGCCGACTGTGTCGCCGCCTTGTTCGAGCAGCTTCTGCTTCACGTCCGGCATCTGGATGACACGCGCCATCTCGCGCTGCATGCGCGTGACGATGGCGGGTGGCGTCGCGGCCGGTGCGAACAAGGCGTACCAGGAATCCACTTCATAGTCGGGAATGCCAAGCGCTTCGGCCACCGTGGGGATCTCCGGTGCGCCGGGGTTGCGTTTGAGCGTGGTCACCGCCAGCGGGCGCAGCTTGCCGGCCCGCACCTGGCCCATCGCGGCCGGCATGGTCACGATCAGCAACGACACCTGACCGCCGATGGTGTCGGTCAGCGCCGGGCCGCCGCCCTTGTACGGCACGTGAACGATGTCGGCTCCGGTCTTGAGCTTGAGCAATTCGCCCGCGATGTGCGAGGGTGTGCCGTTGCCGACCGACGCATAGTTGAGGCGGCCCGGATGGGCCAGCGCCGCCGCCAGCATCTCGCGCATGGTTTTGAATTCTGCGCCGGGGTGTGCGGCGATCAACTGCGGCACGCTGACAATCAGGGTGACGGGCGCGAAGTCGCGCGTCACGTCGTAGTTGAGCTTGTACAGCAGCGGATTGATGGTGTGCGACGACAGGGTAAACAGAAACGTGTAGCCATCGGGTGTTGCCTTGGCGGCGGCTTCGGTGCCGACTGCGCCGCCGGCACCGCCACGATTTTCAATCACGACCGATTGGCCGAGGGCTTCCGAGAGGCGCTGCTGCACGATGCGGGCAATCACATCGGTGCCGCCGCCGGGCGGGTAGGGCACGATAAAGCGGATCGGCTTGTCGGGCCAGGCCTGGGACGAGGGCGGGGACGAGGATGGGGACGAGGGCGGGGACGAAGATGCGGACGAGGACTGCGCCCAGGCTTGCGGCTGGGCCAGCGCGAACCAGGTCAACAGCGGCAACGCTGCCAGCCACCACGTCAGCCGTGCCAGAGGTCTGTCTTTGTCATGCATGCAGGATTTCTCCACAATTGAACCGGTATTCGCTTGCCTAGCCCTGGCCGGCGCTGGCCAGCTCAACCCGCAGTGCAGCCAGCACGCGCGCATGCTCGGGCGCCACGCGCTCGTACATCTCGCGTGCGTTGGACACCTTGCCAGCGCGTCCGGCGGCCACCATCTCGGCACACAGCACCCCCATCGCCACTGCGCCGATGCTGGCGCTGCTCGATTTGAGCGAATGCGCCGCACGCACGATCTCGGCGGCGTCGGCGACCGTCACGCTCTGGTTGAGTTGCTCCATCAGCTTGGGTGACTCGGTCAAATACAGGGTCATCACCCGCGCCAGAAAGTGCGGATCGTCGGCGCTCTGGAGCTCGCGCAGCTCGTCGAGCACGCGGCGGTCAAGCGCGTCGCCACGCAGGCGATGCGACAAGCTGTTGCTGTCGGGGCTGTTGTCGCGGATCATAGGTCGGCCAGCAAGGCGAGCTCTGCAGTCAATGCGGTTTGCACGCGGTCGTATTCGGGTTCAGCCTTGGCAAACAAGGCACGCGCCGCATCCAGGTTGGCGCTTTTGCCGGCGGCTTGCAAGTCAGCGCACAGTTTACTCATGGTGGTGGCGCCGACATTGGCGCTGGTGGACTTGAGCGAATGGGCGTTGCGCGTAATCTCCGGCGCGTCGCCGTCAGCCACCGCCTGTTTGAGCTTGGCCATCGCCTTGGGTGACTCCAGCACATACATGGTCAGCACGCGTGTGAGCAGCTCCGGGTCTTCCTTGCTCTGCAAATCGCTCAATTGGTCGAGCACCTGGCGGTCAAGCACCTCGTCGGATTGCGCAGCGCCCGGTGACGCCGTCTCCGCAAGCTGGGTGGTGTGCGCGCCGCCACCGGCACCCGGGGCTCCGGTGTGACCGGCGTTACCTGCATTGCCCGGATTACCCGCATTGCCCGCATTTCCAACGGGCCGGTTGCGCGGCATCCAGCGGTTCAGCATGTCCTGCATCTGGCGGCGGCTGAATGGCTTGCTCATGTGGTCGTCCATGCCCGCTTCGAGACACTCCTCGCGATCCTGCGCCATCGCATTGGCGGTGAGCGCAATGATCGGCACATGCTTGCCAGAGCTGCTCTCAACCTCACGTTGGCGAATCGCGCGGGTGGCGTCGTAGCCATCCATCTCGGGCATGTGGCAATCCATCAGGATCAGGTCGAAGTCCTGTTTGGCGCAGGCATCGAGCGCCTCGATGCCGTGGTTGGCGACCACCACGCTGTAGCCCTGCAACTTGTTGAGCATGCCAATCGCGACCGCCTGGTTGATCAGGTTGTCCTCGACCAGCAGCACGGCGCCGCGGCTGCCCGCGACCTGCGCAACCACCTCTTCGCGCTTGGCTTGGCGATCATCGGCCATGCTCTTGCCGGCCATCACATTGACCAGCGCTTCATAGAGCGCCGATTGGCGCACCGGCTTGACCAGACAGGCGTCCAGGCCGGCGTTGCGCGCTTCCTTGATCATGGCGTGGTTGCCGACCGGGGTGAGCATCACCATGCGCGCCCTCGAGATCGCCAAATCCGCCTTGATGGTACGCGCCAGTTCGAGTGAGCCGGTACCCGGCAGCCCGAGGTCGATGATGGCGATGTCATAGGGCGCGCCGCGCGCCACTGCCTGCCGCAACTGGTCCAACGCGTGATCGGGGGTGTCGGCAATGCGCGTGCTCATGCCCCAGCCGCTGACCTGTGCATGCAGGATGCCGCGGCTGATGGCGCTCGCTTCAACGATCAGGGCGCGCACGCCCATCAGGGTGCCGACCGGCGCCAAGGACGTGTCATCGCGTGCGGGCTGCGGCTGCTTGCCGAAGACCGCAGTGAACCAGAAGTTGGCACCTTCGCCCGGCACCGATTCGACATGAATGCTGCCCTTCATCATTTCGACCAGTTGCTTGCCAATGGCAAGACCCAAGCCGGAGCCGCCGTGCTTGCGCGTGGTCGAGCCGTCGGCCTGTGCGAATTCGTCAAAGATGCGCGATTGCGCTTCCAGGCTCACGCCCTGTCCGGTGTCCTTGACATCAAAACGCAGCGTGACTTGCTTGGGCGTGTCGTCAATGCATGAAACGCTGAGCAGCACCGAGCCTTTTTCGGTGAACTTGATCGCGTTGCCGGCCAGGTTGGTGAGAATCTGTCCGAGACGCAGCGGATCGCCGCGCAGATGGTTGGGGATGCCGGACGGCATGCTGCAAGCCAATTCGAGGCCCTTGTTGTGGGCGCGCTCGGCCAGCAGGTCGATGGTGTCTTCCACGGTGCGGCGCAGGTCCATGTCGACCTGCTCAAGCTCCAGCTTGCCGGCTTCGATCTTGGAGAAGTCGAGCACATCGTTGATGATGCCGAGCAGGTTGGTGCCGGAGCGCTGCACGGTCTCGGCGTATTTGCGCTGGGTGCTGGTCAGGCCGGTTTCGAGCAGCAGCTCGGTCATGCCGAGCACGCCGTTCATCGGCGTGCGGATCTCGTGGCTCATGCGCGCGAGGAAAGCGCTCTAGGCGGGGTTGGCTGACTCGGCCTGCTCGCGCGCCGCGCGCAGCGCTTCGTCACTGCGGTTGCGCTCGGTCACATCGCGCGCCACCGAAATCTTGCCGACGCATTCACTGTTCTCGTCGACCAGCGGCGCGACCGCGACCTGAATATCAATCTGCGCGCCGGACTTGGTGGTCGATTTTGCGTCGTACGAAAATTTTTCGAGCGCGATGAGGCGCTTCATGTGTTCATCTTCGGCGGCCTGATTGGCCTTGCCGACCTGGCGCGCATTGCCCATTGCCTCAGCGGCGGTGTAGCCGAACATGGCGGTGGCGCTGGCGTTCCAGCTGGTCACGAGGCCGTGCAGGTCGGTGGTCCAGATCGCTTCGCTGGACTGCTCGACGATGGACGCGAGCAGGCGGTTTTTCAATTCACTCTGGCCCAGTGAAGTCAGCAGGGTCTCGGTGTTGGTCGCCATGTTGTTGAAGGCATCGCCAGCGAGGCGTACTTCTGGCGCGCCTTCGGGGTTGATGCGCACTGCGTAGTCGCCGCCGCTGAAACGGTTGGCGCCGGCCGCCAGATCGCGCAGGGTGCCGAGGTTGCCGCGAAAGATCAGCCAGATGAACTGCAGCATCAAGAACAGGGTAGCGGCGACGATCTGCAATTGCTTGACAAATTGCTGCCAGAGGCGGTTTTGCGCCCGCGTCGGAATCATCAGCCCATACAGCTTGCCGTAGGAGACGCCGCCCGCTGCGACATCAACGGACTCTTCTTTGGTGGTGATCTCGACCAGAGCGTTGAACCACCACGGCGAGATTCGCACTACCGTGTCATCCATTGCCGACAGCGCGCGTCCGCTCGGGTCCACCCAGCGCAAACTCCTGATTTCGGCGCGCAGCACCTGCTTCTTGAGCAACTGGTCGATGGCGGCGTAGTCGCCCACCAGCGCCTGATCGGCGATGCCCGGCGCCATATAGGCGAGGTTTTCGCCCAACTCGCGCTTGAGCCGTGCCTCGTTTTCGGCAGCGCCTTCGACCACCAGCAGCACCGACTGCATGACGCCGCCGGCCAGCACCGCAAAGCCCACCGCCACCATCAGGCGCGACACCAGCCCCCAGTCGCGCCAGAACGCGTACCAGGCGCGTGGCGGCAACTGCTGCATCGGATGGGTGCGCCGCAGGTGAACTGTTTGAACTGGTTGAACTGGTTGAACTGGTTGAACCGGTTGAACCGGTTGGCCCGGTTGGCCCCCTCTGCTGCCCGCGCTTGCCACCCCTTGCAGCAGCCGTCTGTCGACCGGCGCGGCGTTATTGGCCGCAGCGGTCCCGCCGCTGGCGGCTGGTGCGTTGGCGCGGGCTGGTTGGCCGTCGTCCATTGTTTCTCCTCTATCCTCTGTCTCTTGTGCTGCTGTTTTTGGTATCGGCGCTTGGGCGTTTTTTGGCGCCGGCGCTGCGGCGTCTTATTGTTGTGGTTTTTTGACCAGCGTGGTCTTGTAAAAATTGCGGTAGCTGTCGTAGTCACGGTCCTCGCTGGCCACAAAGCCCAATTCGCCGGTGGCTTTGATGACTGCTGCGGACACCTCCAGCACCTTGCGCCCTTCTGCATCCTTGGCCATGCTGGCGAAGGCGGCCTTGACAGCGGCCACCTGGCTGGCCGGCACGCGTTCATGCGCCATGATGCACAGGTCAGGAAAAGTCGCTGATGTCCACAGCGCGCGGTAGGCAAAACCCTCGCGGCGCGCGTAGCGCTCGAGCACTGTGCCGTTGACGCCTGCGGCGGCGATCTTGCCGATCTTGAGCTGCGCGATGGAGGCTTCCTGATTGCCGGTGAAGGTGGATTTGACATTGATTTTGGCGCGCAGCAAAGTATCGGCCGGCAGCCAGAAGCCGGTGAAGCCGTCGGGGCTGACAAACCCCACCTCTTTGCCTTCGAGGTCTTGCAGGCTGCGGATCGGCGAATCGCTCGGCACCACGATCTGTGAATTTACGCCGGGGCCTACCGGACGCGCGATGACGTGAAAGCCCAAGCCGTCGCGTTCCGGCGTAAAGAAGTGGTTGGTGTAGAGAAAATCGTAGCCGCCTTTTTCGGCCAGGGCGTTGCCTTCACGGGCGTTTTTGGAGAGCTTGAGCTCCAGCGGCACGCCACTTTTTTTGCTTACGTAAGAAAGGATCGGGTTCCAGTACTCCGCAGTCAGCGCAATGGTGCGCTGATTGAGCACGTTGAAGCCGTAGCCTTTGGCTGCCGCAGTGGGTGCGGCAGCAGCCGGTGCGGCGGGGGATGGTGGGGATTGTGGGGATTGTGGCGATTGCGCCAGCGCCAAGGATGACGCGACACTCAGCGCCAGAGTGGCTGCCGCATGCATCCACGTACCTATCGAAGTGATCTGTTTCATCGGGTTCTCCAGAATCATTGTGCGGTCTGATGAATTTACGTGGGTGGCCGGATGCGGGATGCGGTGGCGTGCGCCGCCACTGCTTCAGGCCACCGACTTGAGAAACAACATTGCGCCGCTGATCACCAGCAAAAAGCCAACCGCCTTCAACATGCCCGAACTGGTCATGTCCAGATGCACGCTGTTGCCAGTGTACAGACCAAACGCCATCGGAATCAGGCACACCACATAGGCAAAGATCAGCTTGGAATCAAGCAACACGCCGGCAATCAGAAACCAGACCAGGCGGAAGCCGCCGTCAATCGAAATCAGCCACGAAAATGTGGCGCGCATGACGCCCTTGTCAAACACACGGCGTGACAGATACATCATGTAGGGTGGCGAGCCGACCCCAAACAGCGCGCCGGTGAGACCACCGGCAAAGCCGGCCGGCACCGCCCAGGCTTTTGAGATTTGTTTGGTCGGCTGCAGGCCGAACACATTGCGCAAGCCGGCGAATACGGTGAAGGCGCCGAGCGCCAGCAACACCGGCGTGGCCGGCAGTTTGAGCAGGGCCACCACGCCGATGACGCCGCCAATCAGCCCGGCCGGCAGCAGTATCTTGAGTTCGCTCCACTCGACCTGCTTGCGGTTGATGCCGCCGATGGTGACTGAGGCCGTGAAGTCGAGCGCGAGGATCAGCGGCACCGCGAAGGTCAGCGGAAACGACAGCGCCAGCAGCGGTACCGCGATCAGGCCCGAGCCAAAACCCGTGATGCCGCGAATGAAATACGCGCTGGTCACGATGCAAATTACCAAAATCATGTCGGCCATTGCCGTATCCTCACTGGGGTCTGACTGTCTGGCCGTGTTGTCCTCGTGGGCTGCCGTTGGACCTTGCTGGCGTTCCGCTCCGGACAACCCGTATTGTAGTCAAGCAAGGCCGCCGGCTGCGGGGTATGCGAATGGCATGTTCTCCGCGCCGCAGTGCGCCTGCCAACGCTCTGCGGTTGATGTGGCGTGATGTGGCGGCCCCGCTGTATTGCCCCGCCGTGCTGCCCTGCTATGCCGCCATCAAGCTGTGATTGATCGATCCCTTGGCCTTGATCTGCGAGCGGTGCATGGTGCGCTCGGTGGCGGGGTCAAAGGCGTCGCGGCGGTGCATGGTGGTGCGGTTGTCCCACAGCACGACGTCGCCGACGCGCCACTTGTGGCAGTACAGGTTCTCCGGTAGCGCGGCGTATTGCCACAGGGCGTCGAGCAGCGCTTCGGATTCGTTGAGCGGCAAGCCGGCCGCGTAGGCGTTGCGGCGCCGGCCGAGGTAGAGCGACTGCACGTCCGACTCGGGGTGCGTGATGATGGCCGGGTGCAGCGCGCCCGCTGAGGTGGCCGGGTCATCGTTGGGCTGCATGCCTTTGCGGATCGTGCCGCCCGAGTCGTAAGTGCCGTCGTGCTTGATCTGCACATTGGCGATGCGTGCGCGCAGCGCGGCAGGCAAGGAGGCGAGCGCGCCAGGCATGCTGCAAAAAAAGGTGTCGCCGCCCCAGGCCGGCAGGATGCGCGAGATCAGCATTGACGCTGCGGGCGGGTCTTCGAGGTAGGACATGTCGGTGTGCCACGCGGCTTCACCATCGCCCAATGCGCCGATCGGCTCGCCCGCGTTGTTCTTCTTGTTGCTGACGACGTAGAGATTGGGAAACCCCGGCGGCGACTTGCGGCCCGCGCCCTGATTGGGCGGTGGGTCAAGCGTGCCGAGGCGCGCCGAGAAGGCTTCGAACTGCGTGTCGTTAATGGTCTGATCGCGCAGCACCAGCACGTGGTATTTGAGCCAGGTCGCGTACAACCGCTCGAAGCTGGCGTCATCGAGCTGCGCGAGATCGAGGCCCTCGATCTGC
>JANNCZ010000800.1:0-7842 GCA_031387185.1 Burkholderiales bacterium | reverse complement strand
CTATCAAACGCGCTTGCCCGAAGGCATGGTGCGCTGCTACCTCGTGCACGACAAGGTGGCCGGATTCGGCCTGCAAGCGGTGAACGCATTGTGTCCCGCATCTGCCGGGGCCGCATTGGGTGCGGTGCCGGGCACGGGGACAGACGCGGTGCAGGGTGCAGTGCCGGGCGTGGTGCCAGCGACCACACCCCGCCTCTATCACCCGCCCACGCTGCCCGAATGTCAGGCGTTAAAGCGCCTGCTTGAGGCCGAGTGGGTGCCGCAACTGCGGCGTGAGTTCAAAATCGACAGCACCAGCCTGCCGGTGATCTGGGATTGCGACTTTTTGCTCGGGCCGAAAACTTTGAGCGGTGACGACACCTACGTGCTGTGCGAAATCAACGTCAGTTGCGTCTCGCCATTTCCGGATGCGGCCATTGATGTGCTTGCGCGCGCCACGCTTGAACGAGTCCAAGCGGCAACCCGGCGCGCACCCTAATAGCTGCACTCCGGGCGCAGGTAACACTTGAACTCCACCACATTGCCAGACGGATCGGCCAGCATCATGGTCTGGTGTTCGTGGGGCGTATCGGGAAAACGCCGCGCCGGGGGCACCATCATTTTGATACCCAGTTTTTCAATATGCTCCTTCAACCGGTCAAACCCGGCCATGCGCAGGAAAGTGAGGCCATAGTGCTGCGGATACGCGCGCGGATCTTTTTTCACGATGCGCTTTTCGAGGTGACACACCAGCTGCAGCACGCCACCGAAGCTGAAGGTAACGCGGTCATCGAGCACGCGCACCGGCTGCGCACCGAGGACTTGCGAATACCAGCGCGCGGTTTCGTCAAGGTTGTTGCAACCCACGGCGATATGGGCGATATAGTTCCCCGCCGCAAGTTGCGTGTTGTCGAGCAGACCGGTGGCAGGCGTGTACTGTGTCATGGGAACCATCCAACGAAGAAAAGCTTGCGGTGGGCCCCCTGTGGTGGCGGGTTGCGATGTGCGGCTCGCCTATCGTGCTGCGGCCATTCTAAGGTCGATACGGGCAGAAAACTTGTCAAATGTTGTTACGCGCGCGGTCTGGAGACAACAGCATGCAAAAACTTTTTGCCGTCATTGCCATTTTTTGGGGAGCAAATGTCATGAGTGCCGAAACTGAAAGCTTTGACCAAACCAAACCGGGCGCGTTGCCCGCAGGCTGGATCGCCGGTGTCACCGGCTTCGGCTCACCGCACTGGGCGGTGGTGGCGGACCCCACTGCACCCACCCCGCCGCACGCGCTCAAGCAATCCGGCGCGGGCGCCTACCCGTGGGCAGTGAAGCAGGATGTCGCGCTGGCCGATGGCTTTGTCGAGACGCGTTTCAAAGCCGTGTCCGGCAAGGAGGATCAGGCCGGCGGCATCGTCTGGCGCTGGCAGAGCGGCCGCACCTATTACGTGGCGCGCGCCAATGCCAACGAAGACAATGTCTCGCTCTACTACACCACGCTGGGGGTTCGCAGCACCATCAAATATGTCGATGCGCCGGTGCCGCGCAATGTGTGGCACACCTTGCGCGCCGAGTTCAGCGGCAAAAAAATCCGCGTGTTGCTCAATGGCAAGCTTTACATCGAGGCCGAAGACAATCACATCAAGGACGCGGGGGCCGTGGGCGTGTGGACCAAGGCCGACAGCGTGACCTTGTTTGATCATGTTTCCTGGGGCGCAAAATGAGCTTGCCGCGCACCGCACAGCAGCGCAGACAAAAAAACGCGCTGTGCTATCGCCCGCAACGCCGCACACACCAACGCTTTTGCGGCATCGCAGTCTGACACCCGCATCCACCAAGGGTTTCCTGATAGTGCGCCACTGAAACATTGCCAACCGATCCCGCGTCATGACCCCCGAACCCTCTCCGCACGGCAAGCCGCGCATCCAGGACGCACTGCTGTTGCTCGCTGCCTCTTCAGTGTGCGCGGGCCTGTTTTATCTCGCCATCGGCAAGCTTGCCGAGTCCCTCTTCTACGGCGCACTGACCGGCTGCGGTCTGGCCGCAGTGGCCGTCGAGTTCGTCAAGTTCATCCGCTCCTATCGCGAGGAACACGGCGCGGGCCGCACTGGCAGCGCCGTGGCTGCGCTGGTGACGCAGGCGTTTCGCATCGGCTTTGTCACCACCTTTGTGATGATCGCCAAAGAGTTGTTCAAACTGATCGGCGTGAAGATTTTTATTTCGGTGGTGATAGCGGCGAGTGCGTGGTTCGCACTGGCCGGGCGCGGCTGGTTTTGACGCACGGCACCGCAACCGCAGGCCGCATGCCCTGCCCGTGTGTGAGCGCCATTTGACGGCCGCCGGTCAGACGGCCGCCGGTCAATCGCCGGTAAACACCGCGTCGCGCCGCTCGCGGAACGCCGCCACGGCTTCGCGGTGGTCGGCCGACAGGTTCGACAGGGTTTCGTAGGCGATGCCGGTGTCGAAATAGCTGTGCACGAGTTGCTTTAACGGCAGGTTCGCGGTCAGTTTGGTCCAGCGAATCGCCTTGCGCGCGCCGCGCGCGAGGCGTTCGGCCAAGTCATACACCGCCTCGTCGAGCGCCTCGGGTGCGACTACTTCGCTAAGCAGGCCAATGCGCTCGGCTTCAACCGCCGTGAGGATGTCACCAGTGAGAAGATATTTTTTGGCTCTGGCGTAACCGGTGAGCGCCGGCCAGATCAGCGCGCCGCCATCGCCGGCCACCAGGCCTGCCTTGACGTGCGGGTCGCCAATCTTCACATTGCTGTGCGCGATGGAGATATCGCAGCACAGCGCGAGCGTCGCGCCGAGGCCGGTGGCGTGACCATTGAGGCGGCAGATCAGCGGTTTGGGCAAATCGAGTTGCGTGGTGATGATGGCCCGCGCCTCTGCCGCCACCTGCTCGAACTCCTGCGGGCGGTCGATCGATGACTGCATCCAGTCCAGATCACCACCGGCGCAGAACGCCTTGCCATTGCCGGTGAGCACCACCACATCGGAATCAGGATCGGCTGCGGCATCGGCAAACACGTGTGACAGCTCGGTGTGCAGGCGGCCATTGACGGCGTTCAGTTGTGCCGGGCGGTTGAGCGCGATCACCAGCACGCGCGCGCGCCGCTCGAAGGTGATGCATTGATAGTCTTGCCATTGCATGGGTGGCGCTCCGTCTCAGGCGTGCGTTGCGGCCGGATTGGTCACAGCGGTGACACCGGTTACGCTGGTTACGCTGGTTGCGCCAGCTACGTCAGTTGCGCCGGCGGCATGACCCACCGCATCAGCAACACAGGCTGCATCGGCCGCTGCAAACGCATCGAGATGCGCATCGCGGTCACCGAGCAACTGATTGAGCACCATGATGCGTTTGAAATAGTGGCTTACGGCCAACGCATCGGTGATGCCGATGCCGCCGTGCATCTGCACCGCCTCGTGAGCGATCTGGCGTCCGGCAAAGAGGCAGTGTGCGACTGCGCCGCTGATGGCGCGGCGGGTACGTGGGCTCGGCGCTGTGGCGTTGTCTTGCGCTGCACTTGATGCTGAAGCCGTGAGCGCGCGTTGCGCGGCGCTGATCACAGCCGCAGCTTCCTGTTCGAGCATGTACAGCTCGGTCATGCGGTGCTGCAAGACCTGATTGGTGCCGATTGGCTTGCCAAACTGGCGCCTCGTTTTCAGATAGGCGAGGGTGTCGCGGTTGAGCGCACGCATGGCGCCGTGTGCTTCGGCGCAGAGGGCGAGGCGTGCGTGGTCGAGCGCCGCTTGCAGCAACTCCATCGCATCGACCACGGCGGCCAGCGCGGCGGGAATTTCGTTTGACACCGGCGTATGGCTCGATGCTTGCGCATGGTTCGACATCGGGGCCGGGTGCGAGTGTGACGCGGACAGCAACGTCACCGGCACCGCATCAAAGCTGAACGAGGCCGCGCCACGCCCGTCGAGCAAACGCAGGCTGGTGCGGCGCACGCCGGCGTGGCTGGTGTCGAGGGCATACAGCGCAATGGCGTCACCCGCGCCCATATGCGCGCTCACCAGCAACTCGTCGGCCACATCGCCGTGCAACACCATGACTTTGCGCCCGGTCAAACAGCCGTCGCACACGACGGCATCGACCCTGCCGTCCATGCCATCGCCCAGACTTTCGGCATGCGCCAGCGCATACAGCCGGCCTCCTGCCGCCAGCGCAGTCAGGCGCGTACGCGCAGCAGCGCTGTTGCACGCAGCGAGAACGCCGCCGCACAGCACTACCGTGGCGAACACCGGTTCGAGCACGAGATGCTCGCCCACGCAGCGCATCAGCGCCGCGATGGCACGCGGATCACCGCCGAAGCCGCCTGCGTCGACCGGCACGTGGGCGGCCAGCCAGCCCATCTCCGCGTAGTCGCGCCACGCCGCCAGACTGAAGCCGGGGGCGCGGCCGAGCAAGGCTTTGCGCGCCTCGAAGGAATACTTGTCGCGCCCATACCGCTCGACGCTGGCGGTGAGCAGATTGAGCGACTCGTCATCGAGTGCGACTGCAGATGCGTCCTGCCCGGTGCCTGTATCGGCGCGCATCTACAGCCCCAGCGCCATCTTGGCGATGATGTTGCGTTGGACTTCGTTGGAGCCGCCATAGATGGTTGCGGCGCGGCCGTGCAGATGGTCCTTGAGTATGCCGGGTGCGCCGAATGGCCCCTCGGCGGGCGCGCGGCCCGCGCCCTTCAGATCGGCCGCGTCGTATGCCATGCCGGCCAGGCCGAGTGCATCGGTCATCGCTTCGGCAATGTCCTGCTGCAGTTCCGAGCCGCGAACTTTCATGAGAGACGCTTCGGCCCCCGGCGGCGTGCCGGCCATTGCTTCGGCCACCGCTTGATAGCAAGTGGACTGCAACACGAAGTGACGCAGCTTCAACTCGGCGATGCGCCGCGCAAACGGTGCGTACCCAGACAGCGGTTTGCCGCTGCGCTGCATGCTCGCAGCCAATGCGTCGAGGCGGCGCAACTGGCGCGTCGAGCGGCCCACCTCGGCCACCGAGACGCGCTCGTTGGCGAGCAGTACCTTGCCGTAGTGCCAGCCGCCGCCCTCTTCTCCGACCAGGTTCTCCACCGGCACGCGCACCGCGTCGAGAAACACTTCATTGACGTGGTGATAGCCATCCATGGTGTCGATCGGCCGCACCGTGATGCCGGGCGAGCGCATGTCGATCAGCAAAAACGAAATGCCTTTTTGCGGCCGGTCTTCCGCGCTGGTGCGCACCAGACAAAACATCCAGTCGGCCCATTGGGCATAGGTGGTCCAGATCTTTTGGCCACTCACCACGTAATGATCGCCATCGCGCACGGCGCGCGTGCCGAGGCCGGCCAGGTCTGACCCCGCGCCCGGTTCCGAATAGCCCTGCGCCCACCAATCTTCGCTGTTGAGAATGCGCGGCAGAAAGCGCGCCTTCTGCGCCACCGAGCCGAAGGTGTAGAGAATCGGACCAACAAACACCACGCCAAAGGGAATCAGCCAGGGCGCGCCCGCTTCGCTGGTCTCTTCGTTAAAGATGAAGCGTTGCAGCGGCGTCCAGTCGCAGCCGCCGTATTGCTTTGGCCAGTGGCCGGCCACCCAGCCTTGCTGGTGCAGCAGGCGCATGTAGGTAAGGTAGTCCGCCTTTTCCAGCGTGAGGTTGTGCATCACCTTGCGCGTGAGTTGCGCCGGCAGATGCTCCGCGCAAAAGCGCCGCACTTCAGTGCGGAAGGCTTCGGGGTCATGCGGATCAGGGTTTTGGGTGGGCATAGACGGGAGAGTGGCTCTGGGAGCGGTTCTTGGCGGTGATATTGAATGCGGCGGAAAATCCGGCACATACTCAAACAGCAAGCAGGCACTCAGTTGGGTTGAATCCCCGCCGCCTTGACCAACTCCGCATTGACCTCGAAATCTTTTTTGAGGAAGGCGGCGAATTCGTCGACGCCCATGATCATGTGGTCCATCACCAGGGTGTGGTACTTCTCGCGTGACTCCGGGCTGCGCAGGGCGCGGGCACTTTCTTCATTGAGGCGATTGATGATGGCGCGCGGCGTTTTGGCGGGAGCGAACATCGCGATCCAGACGCCGTAGTCGGTGTGGGGAAAACCCGCCTCGATGGTGGTCGGCACCTCGGGCAAGGCGGCAGAGCGCGCCGTGCTGCTCACCGCAATCGCGACCAGCCGGTCTGATTTCAAGAACGGCATGGCGAGACCAATCGGGCTGTAGTAAAAATCGACGCGCCCGGCAATCACTTCAGTGAGCGCATCGTTGGACCCCTTGAAGGGAATGTGGGTGCCGGTAAACCCTGCCGAGAGCAGCAGACGCTCGGCTCCCAGATGGGTCGCGCCACCGGCACCGGCTGAGGCGAAGTTGATTGACCCTGGCTTGGCCTTCGCCACCTTGACCAGATCGGCCAGGGTGCGAATGCCCTTGGAGGGTGCCATCACCAGCACCATCGGTACGCCCGCAAGCGGGATCACGCCGGTGATGTCCTTGACCGGGTCGTAAGTCAGATTGCGATAAGTGGCCGGGGTGACGGTGTGCGAATTGGAATGCACCATGATCGTGTGGCCGTCGGCCTCGGCTTGCGCGAGCAGGCTGGAACCAATCGTGCCGCCTGCACCGGGCCGGTTTTCAATAATCATGGGTTGGCCGAGTTGCCTGGACAGGCGCTCGCTCACGGTGCGCGCAATCGTGTCGGTGCCCGAGCCAGCCACGAAGGGGACGATGACGCGGATCGGTTTGGACGGCCACGCCGGGGCTTGCGCTTGCGCGCTCGGGAAGGCCAGCGTTGTGGCGATGCTGCCGAGCAGGATGACCGTCTTGGTCAGGAGAACGAAGCGATGGGTCATGCAGACCTCCTTGAAGGTTTCGCGAGTGGAAGCACACGGGGAGCGGTACGGCACCCGGTACCGGAAATGGGCGCTGCCGCAGCGCGGAGCGGCGGCGGCGTCAGCGTTATCCACTTGAACGTGGCGGCCTGGTCTTTGCCATAGGCTTGGTATGCCCCCGCCAGCGTCCACATCATCAATTCATCGAGACGCTTGAAGCCGCCGGCTGTGCGTGTGAGTTGACCGGTCAAATACATCACGCTGGCGATTTGCAATGTGACTCCCTCGATGGGCGCCCGCTGCTCCAGTTCACCCGACGCGACCGCCTGACGCACGGCAGTGCGGATGCCCTCTTCGAGCTGTTGCAGCGTGCTGCGAATCGTCTTGCGCATGCCGGGTGTGAGGGCATCGGCTTCCATCGAGAAACGCGACAGCAAACCCCATGGGCGGCCACCGCTGCCGTCCGGGTTGAACTGCAAATACGACTGGTGGGTCCAGTCGCGCATGCGCACAAATTTTTGCAACAGCGAGCTGTTGGCATCGGTCCAGATGCCCCCGGTATTGCGCAAGGTGTCGCGCGCGACGCGGCGCAGCACCGCCTCGGCCAGCGCCGCCTTGGTACGGTAGTGGTAATGCACGTTCGAATGCGTGATGCCAAGCTGTTTGCCGATGCCGAGATAACTCACGCCGTGGTAGCCGTTGCGGATGAACAGATCCGTGGCGACCTGCTCGATGCGTTCGGTCACGTCGGCAGGGTTCGCTGGCGCACCGGCGCGCGGTACAACACGCGGCGCCGAGCGTGGCGTTTCAATCGACGCCTTCTTCGCCGGGCGCCCGGCACGCCGCTTGGCAAGCACGGCACGCATCAGACTGCCCGCTCCCACAACACTTCCTGCATCGGCCGCGCCCGGCCATCGGTTGATGGCTCGGTACGCAGCAACAGTTGATGGGGTGCGGGAAAACTCGCGAGGCGCACCAGATCGCGCCCTTCCCAATTCGGAATCCAGCACACCTCCACATGATGCAACACGCGATCGGTGCCGAGCGTGTAGCGCCCTGCATA
>JANNCZ010000103.1:0-7850 GCA_031387185.1 Burkholderiales bacterium | reverse complement strand
GATTGCTGAACTGTGCCACCTCGCACCAGCACAGATCAGCGCGATACGCGTCCAGGCTGATGCGCTCGCGCGCGACGGCATCCGCGTGCTCGGCGTGGCGCAAACACCGCCGCTGCCAGCCGGGCTGCTGCAACACCTGCCCGATTCACCGCGCGGTCTGCCATTTGAATATCTGGGCCTGATCGGCTTTGCAGACCCGCTGCGCGCCAATGTGCCGGCTGCTGTGGCCGAATGCCGCAGCGCCGGCATCCGAGTGCTGATGATTACCGGCGACTACCCGGTGACGGCGCGCGCAATCGCGCAACAAGCCGGCATTGATGCTGGCGAGGTGATCGACGGCAACGCGCTGCAGGCCATGTCGGATCAGGAACTCGCTCTGCGCTTGCAAACGGTGTCGGTGTTCGCACGTATCCGCCCCGAACAAAAGCTGCGCATCGTCGAGTGCCTCAAGGCCAATGGCGAAATCGTCGCCATGACCGGCGATGGCGTCAACGATGCGCCTGCGATCAAGGCTGCGCACATCGGCATCGCGATGGGCGGGCGCGGCACTGATGTGGCGCGCGAGGCCTCCGCCATTGTGCTGCTCGATGATGACTTCGGCTCCATCGTCAAAACCATCCGCCTGGGAAGACGCATTTACGACAACCTGCGCAAAGCCACCGAGTACATCGTCGCCGTGCATATTCCGATTGCCGGCCTGGCGCTGCTGCCGCTGATGTTCGGGCTGCCGCTCGTTCTCACGCCGGTGCATATTGCGTTTATCGAAATGGTGATCGACCCGGCCTGCTCGGTGGTGCTCGAAGCCGAACAGGAGGAAGACGACGTCATGCTGCGCCCGCCGCGCGACGCTGAAAGCCGCCTGCTGCTGCCGGCGCGCTTTTTGTGGGCCGTGCTGCAAGGGGGCATCGCGCTCGCGCTGGTGGCCACCGTGCTGGCCGCCGCCGCCTGGCGCGGCATGCCCGAGGCCGATCTGCGCGCGCTGGTGTTCACCTGCCTGGTGCTGGTCAACATGGGCCTGATCCTGGTCAACCGCTCGCTTACCTCCTCGCTGGTGCAGGCATTCCGGCGTCCCAACCGGGCGTTGTGGATGCTCTTCAGCGGTGTCCTGGCGGTGCTGGCCATAGCGCTGTGGTGGCCACCGGCGCAGGCGCTGTTTCGCTTCGGCAGCATCGGCTGGCATGATCTTGCCATCGGTGCCGCTGCGAGTGTGCTGAGCCTGCCGTTGCTCGAAGCAATCAAGTCACGCTGGTTTCGTACGGAGGCGCCAGTGCCTGCTGGTGCCGGGCGCAGCGCATAGCCGGGGCCGCAGCGCGCATCACCAGGATCAGGCGCGCGTACTTTTGATCCAGCGCAAACAGGACGAGTTGGCCAGCAGTACCATGCTGCTATTCATCCACTCCATAACAGAAGGATCACCATGAAAATACTGATCGCCGCCGACGGCAGTTCGTTCACCCTGCATGCCGTGAGCTATCTGATTAAACACACGGAGCAGTTCAGCGATGCGGAAGTGACGCTGCTCAATATTCATCTGCCGATTCCGGGCCGTGCGGCAGCCCAATTGGGCCGTGAAATCGTGCAAGGCTATTACGCGGACGAGTGCGAGAAGGCGCTCAAGCCCGCGCGGCGCGCACTGGACAAAGCCGCCATCCCGTTCAAAGAGACCTGGAAGACCGGTGATCCGGGAGACGAGATTGCCGCCTTTGCCACCAAGGGAAATTTCGACATGGTCATCATGGGCTCGCACGGGCATGGCTTGTTCGCCAACCTGGTGCTGGGCTCGGTTGCGACCAAGGTGCTGGCCGCATGCAAGGTGCCGGTGCTGGTGATCCGCTGACGTTGTGCTTGCCGCTGGCGCCAACGCAAGTGGACTGCCGGGACACGTACCGCACGCGCGAGCATGCGGCGTGGTGCGCGCACGGTGTGCGCCCGGTCGAGGACGCTTCACCACCGGCTGTTGGCGTGCGCTTACGCAGCAGCCACGCTGCGCTTTCAACCGGAGGGAGTTGGCAGCCGAATCGCCTTTCAACGCAAGGCATCGCGCGCCAAATAGGCGGTGTCAAGCCGCACGCGCGCGGCATCGAGTGCGAGCCCGAGTTGCCGCTGACGCCCCCAGTAGTCATCGTTCAAGCGGGTGCGGCCGGGTTCTAGGGTGGCACCGCCAGGTATTATGACGGCATCGCCGGGTTTTATGGCGGCACCTGTGGGTTTCTTGGCGAGGCCGAGATGTTCCCCCGGCAACGGCTCCACACCCGCCGCTGCGGCGGCTTTGGCGGCTTCGAGGGCCAGCGTGGCTGACTTGATCTCTGCCTCCACCGCGTCCATCGAATCCAGGCGTTTGCTGACGGCGCGTTCCTGCGCCCGCTCACGCTGCAATCTGGCGCGCTGCTCTGATTCAATCAGTTGCGGTGACGCCGGTGGCGGCGGCAACACTTCGAGCAGTTTGCCCTGGGTCATTACTTCGCTGCTATACAAAATCCGGCCATCGGGCATGCGGTATTTGTAGACCTCGCGCGCGCCGGCCGCATCGATAGTCAACACCATGGTCAGTGCAAATAGTGTGCAGCCAAACAGTGAGCGGGCGGGGTGCATCATGCGTGACTCCAGGGGGGTGCTTGCGATCAAGCGCGCGGATAGTGTGTCAGCTTAATGCTGACCGGCTTTCAGCAGGTCAAGTCTTCAATCGGCCGGCGCGCGGTGTGCGCCACCGGGTTGCCGCGCCCGACGCGAATCAGCAGTTGTGGATACGGCCCGGTTTGCAGCAGATCGCGCAATTGCGGGCGCAGCGTTGGCACTTCGATGGGCTGGTTCAGGTGCGACGCGTCATAGCCTTCGAGTTTGGCTTGCAGCAGCACCCGCTGCAGCGACTGGCCCGCGAACAGCCAGGCCGGTGCGTTGTCTTGCGTGGTCGAGAAACACAGCAGCAGCGGTGAGCCGGCTGCGAGTGCGGCATCGTGCGCCGCTTTGCCATCGCCCACATCAAAGGTGCGGATCACCATCGCCGTAATCGGCGTTTCAAAATCCATCAGCTTGGGCACACCGAGCGCGTAGGCGGGCATGCCGTCACGCGCGCGCTGCGGGTGAATCCAGGCGGCCAACTCGCGGCGGAAGCGCGCATCGGCAAACTGGATACGGTCGGCCTCGGCGATCAGGCCGGCCACACGTGCGCGCTCCTTGCCGTCCGTCACCGCTTTGAGGGCAACGCCTTCAGCCGCGCCTTCGGCACACAAACTTGCCACCAGGCTATCGGGCAGCGGGATCGGGCCAAACGGTGTGCGGTTGGTGGCGCGCCGGGTGATGGCAGGGAACAAATGCGCGAGGCCGTTGCCTGCCGTGCGGTCCGCTGTGTGTCCCTCGGTCAGACGCACCCGCGCGATCAGATCGGGGTCGGCCTCGGCGGGGAACAAGCTGATGTTGAACCACACGCCAAAATGCGCCAGGGCCGAGCGCAGGTTAAACAGTGCCGCGCCGCAACTGATGATGAGTTCGCGGTCATACGGGTCGGCCACCGGCAGGCTACGGGTGCGGTCGGCCAACAGGTCGATCATGTTGTCCTGCACCAGGAAGCGCCACGGCTGAGAGTTGTGGCTCGATGGTGCAAGCGCCGCGTAGCGCAGCGCAAAGCATGCTTTGGCATCAAGCGGCGCATCGCGCGGAAAGTCGTGTTCATTCACGTCCCATGCATTGCCGGGTGCGGTTTTCATGTCCATGTGGCCTCCAACGGCGTAGGGGTTTGTAGCGGGATTGATCTGGCGTCAATGCGACATCAAGACCGGTACCGTCATGCTGTTAAGGATGGTGCGGGTCACGCCGCCAAACACCCACTCGCGCGCACGAGTGTGGCCGTAAGCACCCATCACCAGCAGATCGACATTGAGATCGGCGATGCGCGACAACAACTCTTCGCCGACGTTCACGGATGCGCCAGGATCAGCATGCACCTCGACATTGACACCGTGATGCGCGAGGTAAGCTGCCAGATCGGCACCCGGGAGATCGCCATGCTCGATCCCGTCATTCTGCGGATTCACTGCCATCACGATGACCCGCGCGGCTTTTTCCAGCAGCGGCAGGGCGTCATAGACCGCGCGGCAGGCCTCGCGGCTGCCGTTCCAGGCGATCAGAACGGTTTTGCCAAAGCCGGGCGGCGCGCCGATATAGGGCACCACCAGCACCGGGCGCGGGCAACCGAGCACCACCTCGGCGGGCGACAGGTGAACCGCATCATCCAGCTTTTCGGCCGGGTCAGGCTGGCCGATGATCACCAGATCGGCATAGCGTGCGCCCAGCATGAGGGCAGGAAGGTCGTGGCTCCCGGCGGTGCGCGACTCAATCCGGTCAACGCCGCACTGGCGCGCTGCCTCTTCAAATTGCCGCGCGGCCTTGGCCGCCAGTTCATCGAGACAGGTCTGCCATTCGGCCAGCAACTCGGGCGCGGGGGCCATATCGAGTCCGTAAGCCACCATCGGCATGGAAGCCGCTGCCAGACCCACGATGCGCGCATCAAAGCGCTGGGCCAGATCGAGTGCGGCGGCGACGCGATGGCGGCAACTGGGCAGGGTGTTGAGATGGAGAAGAAGGTTGCGGTAGCTCATGGGTTGCCTGTGTCGAATGAAGGTTGCACGGGAATGCATAGCATCGCCCAACCATCAGCACGCCTGTTGATGCAGGTCAAGTGCGCTCCGGCTTTTTCGCGCAACCTTGCGGCATTGCGCGTCTTTTGCTGGAGCATCAGGGTGGAATTCAAGGACTATTACGCAACACTGGGCGTGCCGCGCGATGCCGCCGCTGCGGATATCAAGAAGGCATTCCGCAAACTCGCACGAAAATTTCATCCGGATGTCTCGAAGGAGACAGACGCCGAAGCGCGAATGAAGGACATCAACGAGGCCAACGCGGTGCTCTCGGACCCGGAGAAACGCGCCGCATACGATCAGGCCGGGCGTGGCTACCAGCCCGGCCAGGAGTTCCAGCCGCCGCCGGATTGGGATGCCGGCTTTGAATTCAAGGGTGATGGGCAGCGCGGCGGCGATCGCAGCGACTTCTTTGAACAATTGTTCGGCCACGCCCGGCGCAGCGGGCGCACCGGCAGTGGTGGTGGCCCAGCAGGCAGCACACATGGTGCTGGCGAGCATGCACAGGGCCGCACATTTCAGATGCGCGGCGAAGACCATCACGCCAAGGTATTGCTGG
This sequence comes from Burkholderiales bacterium, assembly GCA_031387185.1. GTDB lineage: Bacteria > Pseudomonadota > Gammaproteobacteria > Burkholderiales > JAEUOS01 > CANJDH01. The sequence continues at coordinate 2,657 of JANNCZ010000103.1, read as the reverse complement.
AAATCGAAGATGCCTGGCACGGTGCGACCCGCCAGATCAGCCTGCGCGTGCCGCGGCTCGATGAAAGCGGACACCTCGCGTTCGATACGCGTACCCTCAACGTGCGCATTCCCAAAGGCGTGCATGCCGGTCAACTGATCCGGCTCGCGGGTCAGGGCAGCCCAGGTTTTGGCGGCGCGCCAGCCGGTGATCTGCTGCTTGAGGCCGGCTTCGCGCCCCATCCGCGCTTCCGGGTCGATGGGCGTGATGTGTGGATGCCGCTGCCGCTGGCACCGTGGGAGTGTGCCCTCGGTGCACAGGTGCCGGTCACATTGCCCGGTGGCGGTGCCATCGACGTGCGTATCGCCGCAGGCACGCAGAGCGGCGCCGAGTTGCGGGTGCGCGGCAAAGGCTTGCCGGGCGAACCGCCCGGTGATCTGCTGCTGCAAACAAAGGTGCGGCTGCCGCCAGCGACCACGGCGCGTGCGCGCGAGCTTTATGAAGCAATGGCGCGTGATCTGGCGTTTGATGCGCGCGTCAGTGAGGAGACGAAGACATGAACCAGGATGCAGGCAACGGTGGGGAAACCAGCGTTGCAACAAACGGCGCAGTGCCTGGAGTACCTGGAGTACCCGGAGTATCCGGAGTACCACAGGGAGACGCGCTCTCGCTCGATGAACTGGTGCGCATTTGCGCCGTCAGCCGCGAGTGGGTGGTGGAGCGGGTCGAAGACGGCCTGCTGCCGGCCCATGGACTGGCGGCCAGCCGTGATACCGCGATCTGGCGCTTTACCAGCAGCGCGATATGGCGTACGCGGCGCATGCACACGCTTGAACGTGACTTCGATGCCGTGCCTGAGCTCGCGGCGCTCGCAGCGGATCTGATGGAAGAGTTGGAGCGGCTGCGCCAGCGCCTGCGCGCGGCCGGCTTGGAGTGAGCGAAAAAAAGGGTTCTTCGTGAAAGCCACGCAGGCTGCCGTGCCGGCTCAATCTTGGTTGCCGTTCGATTGGCCCATGATGCGCTTGAGTCTGGCGATATTGGCAATGCGAATATGTTTTTGCTGTACTTCAAGCAGGCCTTCGTCCTGAAATCTGGAAAAGCTGCGGCTCACGGTTTCGAGTTTCAGCCCCAGATAGCTGCCAATCTCTTCACGCGTCATGCGCAGAATGAAATCGGACGCCGAGAAACCACGCGCGGTGAAACGCTGTGACAGGTTAAGCAGAAACGCGGCCAGCCGCTCTTCGGCCCGCATGCTGCCGAGCAGCAGCATCACACCGTGATCGCGCACAATTTCGCGGCTCATCACTTTGTGAAAATGGCGCTGCAAGCTGGGGAATTTGTGTGACAACTCCTCAAAGCGCGCATAGGGAATCACACAAACTTCGCTGTCCGACTACTACGCTGATGCATGCGAGGCAGCGCTGGCGCCGGCGCGGCGCCTGCTGAAAAAGGCAGGATGGATATTTCTGGACAAATGGCTGGTCGGCGAGCCGGGCGATGCAGTCGCCGCGTTTGCGGACAAAGGCAAGTTTGACCTCGTGGTGATGGGCTCACACGGCCACGGGCTGTTCGCCAGTCTCATGCTCGGGTCAGTCACCACCAAGGTGCTGGCCGGCTGCAAGGTGCCGGTGCTGGTGATTCGCTAAGGGCCGCTGATGCGCAGCGGTTGTGCGGCTGAGGCACCGGTGGGCAGCGGGTTGATCAACGACAGCTTGGCGAACATCACCTTGAGAAAGCGCCACAGCGCCACAATCAACCATACCGACAACACTACCAGCACCGACAGCACGCACAGCGACAGCACCGGGTAGGTAAACGCCAGCCACAGCACTGTGGCGGCCAGCATCTCTTCGCCGAACGATGCGGTCCAGTTTGAGAAGGGTTCGGGAGACGTGTTGATCAAGGCGCGGCTGCCAGACTTGGCGAAGTGGCTGCTGCCGGCCAGCGTGCCGCCGAGCAGGCCCGCCACCATCACCCATGCCGGGTCAGCCGATACGCCAATGCTGGCGGCGGCGAGCATCGCGCCGGCCGGAATGCGAATGAAGGTGTGTATGGCATCCCACACCGAATCCACGCCGGGAATTTTGTCGGCGAGAAATTCGATCACGAACATGAAGCCTGCCGCGCCAATCACCCAGGTATGGGTCAATATCGACAAGTCGCCGGGCAGGGTAACGATGCCAAAACGCGCGAGCAGGCCGGAAGCGAACACCACGGCGTAGAGGCGCATGCCGCTGGCCCAGGCGAGGCCTGCGCCAGCGGCGATAGTGCTGATGGGATCCATCGGGGCATTCTACGAGGGCACGCTCACCATTGCAAGCGGCGTTCAAGCTACAGCGGCGTTCAAGCGGCTGCGTTCAAGCGGCGTTCAAGCGGCGTTCAAGCGGTGGTGACGTGAAAAACCTGCATGCGATAATCTCCGCATGAAATCTGCGACCGCACCGGCAGTGAAATTGGCTTGGCGCATGCTCGTGCGCGATGCCCGCGCCGGTGAATTGCGCATCCTGCTCGCGGCGCTCGTGATCGCGGTGGCGAGTGTGACCAGCGTCGGGTTTTTTGCGGACCGCATCGGGCGCGCGCTCAATCAGGAATCGCATCAATTGATTGGTGCGGATTTTGTTGTCAGCAGCGACCGGCCGATTCCTGTATCGCTGTCAGACGCCGCCTTGCAGCGCGGC
>JANNCZ010000769.1:0-5110 GCA_031387185.1 Burkholderiales bacterium | reverse complement strand
CTTCAAGCCGGGCAACGCGCTCATCGCGGGCGAGCAGATCAGCGCCAAGCTCGACTGGGAGACCGCACATCTGGGCGACCCTCTCGAGGATCTCGGCTGGGTGACCAACCCGGTACGCAAGCGCGAGCACCAGATTGCCGGTGCCTGGGAGCGCGAGCAGATCGTCGCCGCCTACCGCGTGCTCACCGGTCGCCGGGTCGACGCAGCGGCGTTGCGCTGGTGGAACGTCTTTTCCTGCTGGAAGTTGGCCGTCATCCAGTTGACGGCAGTGGGCGAGTTTGTGGCCGGCCGCTACGACCGCGTGTTCCAGACCCCTTCGTGGCTGTATCGCCCGATGTTTCAGATGATAGAGCGCGCTGCATGAGCCGCCCGGCCGCTCCGAAGGCTCATCGCACCGCAGCGCGCCATAGCACTGCGGCTCGCCGTAGCACTGCGCCTCGCAGAGCGGAGGCTATCCGATGAGGCCAAGCGTGGAAGAGCAACTGCTCGGCACGTGCCGGGTGCTCGAACAGCTGGTCGCGCCCTGCGTCGCCGATCCGTACGCGCGCACCATCCTCGAAGGCCTGATCAGCAACCTGCGCATGTTGACCAGCGCGCTGCCGGCGGTTCCTGGCTTCCTCAACAGCGACAATCGGGCCACCGCCGCGCTGCTCGGGCAGTTTCAGGGCGTCGTCGCGCCGCACCTGGCTGCGGGCATCGCGGCCGCCCTGGGACGGCCCGAGCCCGATGGCGCCGGCATGACGGCGCTCGATCAACGCAACTGCGAACTGCGCGAACTTTTTTCGCAGGCGCTGGGTGACGCCGGCCTGACGCCGGCCATGCGCGCTGCGGCGATTGCGCACATGAGCACGCGCGCCGCGCTGGCGCCGATGCGCTACGTCCCCACCATTACCCCACCCGCAAAGGCGGCCTGATGCTGACCAAACTCGACGACACGCTCTGGCACCAGTTGCCGACCACCTTCGACCACGTCTGGACCAGCGACCCGCGGTTTTTCGACCGCTACTGGTTCGCAATCTATTCGCAGGACGGCCGGGTGGCGATCCAGATCACCATGGGCGCCTACCGCAACATGAACGTACTCGATGGCGGTGCGGTCATGACCGTGGAGGGCAAGCAGTACAACCTGCGGGTGTCGCGCGCGCTTGACCGCAATGCGGAGACCGAATGCGGTCCGCTTCGTATCACGCCTGTGAAGCCGCTCGAGGAGTTCGAGATCGCCATCGCGCCTGGAGCGCACGGGATGTCAGGGTCGATCCGCTGGCGTTGCGTCGAGCCCGCGCGCGAGGAACATCCGCATTACGAGCGGCTGCATGGGCGCACCGTGCAGGACTACCGCCGCTTCGACCAGATCGGACTGGCGAGCGGCTGGATCGAGGCCGGCGGACAGCGCATCGAGATCGCCGATTGGTGGTCCTGCCGCGACCACTCCTGGGGCGTGCGCCGCGGCATGGGGGTGCCCGAGCCGGTCACCGGACCGAAGGTCACGCTCGCGCAGAAGGGACACGTGATGTCCTTCCTGTTCTTTTCCACCGGTTTGATGAGTGGCCACCTGCTCTTCGAGGCGCGCGGCGAGGATGAACCGTACACAACCGGGGTGGTGACCGAGCGCCTCACCGAGGCGGTGCACGTTGCGCAGAAGATCGAGCTTGCGGCTGACCTGCATCCGGGCACGCGCCGGTTTCGCACGGCCCAGGTGAGCGTGACGTTCAGCGATGGCAAGCGCCTGCGGATGGACCTCACCGCGCTTGGCGCGTCGATCGCAATGCAAGGCCTGGGCTACAGCGGCGGATATGACGACGGCCGCGGTCTGGGCGCCTGGCGTGCGCAGAACCACATCGAGTACGACGTGTGGGACGTCTCGCACCCGTCGAAGGTGGTCTACCCCGACGGATCGCAAAAGGAGCACTGGCACCGGATCCAGCCGGTTGGGGTCAAGGCCGATTTCGGCGGCACCGCCAGTAACGGGACCGGCAGCCAGACGTTCACCATCGCCGGCCGCCCGCCGGCCTGGCTTGAAGCTGGACCGGCCAAGACGGCCAAAACGGATTAGAGCAGCCGCAGGTCCGGATTGAAAGCGCGCGCATGAACCGCTCCGTCCTGGCCCAGCATCTGCGCCGCGGCGATCACGTGGTCGTAGGCCAGGCAACCGGCGAGCCATCGGGACTGGTAGGCGAGTTGTTCGCGCTCGCGGCCGGGCTCGGGGAACTGCACGTGTTTTGCGGCTTTTCGCTCAACCCGGCCTGGGGCGCCCCGATCGACCCGGCACTGCGCGTGACGACCTATTGTGGTCTGGGGTCGGTGCGTCACATGGTGGGGCGCGGTGCAGCGCGCGTGGTGCCGGCGCAGTTGTCGCAACTGGTGTCGTACTTCGACTCTGGCGTGCTCCAGGCCGACGTCGTGCTGCTGCAGGTGTCGCCGGCTGACGCAGAGGGTTACCACAGCTTGGGTTGTGCGCTCGACTATGTGTGGAACGCGGCGCAGGCCGCGCGCGTCGTGCTAGTCGAAATCAACCCGAACGTGCCGCGCAGCCGCGCAGCCTGCCGCTTGCATTGCAGCCGCGTGGTGGTCGCGCGCGAGAGCAGCCTGCCGCTGCCCGAACTCCCAAACCAGGCACCGGACGCGCGGCAGCTAAGCATCGGCCGCAACGTCGCGCGACTGGTGCCGGACGGCGCGATCATCCAGTTGGGCATTGGCAGCATGGCGGCGGCGGTCGCGCGCGCACTGACGCAGCATCGCGGCCTGCGGGTGCGATCCGGCATGGTGGGCGACTGGTTGCCGGAACTGGTGGCCAGCGGCGCGATCGACACCACTGATCGCGAAGCGTGCCTGGCCTCGCTCGCGGTCGGCAGCCGCAGCCTTTACGACTGCGCTGGCCCGGACGGCGTGCTCGGCTTCGCAGCGCCGGCGCAACTGGCCGCGCCGGGCGGCCCGGCGGCGGGCGCGCCTTTCATGGCGATCAATTCCGCGCTCGAAGTGGACCTGTATGGTCAGGCGAACGCGGAGTTGATCGGCACGCGCTATGCCGGTGCGGTCGGCGGGCAATCCGACTACTTCCGCGCAGCGCGGCGCTCTCCCGGGGGGCTCGCCATCGTTGCCCTGCCGGCCAGCTTCGGTGCGGTATCGAAAAGCCGTGTGTTGGCACGCATCGCCGGCGCCTACGTGACTGCGGCGCAAAGTGACATCGATGTGCTTGTCACGGAGTACGGTGTAGCCGATATCCGCGCGACGACACTCGCCGAGCGGCGCAGGCTGATCACGGCCCTGGCTGAACCGCAGTTTCGCGCCGCATTGCGCCAAGGAGAAGATCCCATCCTTGCCTGACAGGCGTTGCGTCACCGCGATCGCGCAGTGGTCATCCACCAGGAGCGTTGACCACCAAGGGTTTCAGGCCGGCTCCATGATGTGAATCACGCGCGAGGCGATGAACTCCTTGGTCTTCGCGCCATAGGCCGCCATGTGCGGCGCAGCGGCGTGGGCTTTGAGCGCGTCCATGCTCTCCCACTTTTCGATGACGACAAAAGTGTCAGGCCCCCACGGGGTTTGAAACGCCGGAGCCGCCGCCGCATCAATCGCGGCACCGTATTCGATGCAGCCTTGTTCAGCGCGCACGGCGGGCACGTTGGCGCGAAAGTGGGTGAGGATGGTGTCGCGCATGCCGGGTTTGGCAGTGATGATGGCGAGGACGTGGATCATGTGAGCGAGCTCCATTGGGTGGAAGGGAAAGATCGTTTCAAGCGCGACGGACAGGTTCAAACGCCAGATTCATTGGCGTTGGTTCGCCGGTACCGTTGCCCTCGCCGTTGCCCTCGCCGTTACCATGGGGGACGCGATTGCCTTGCTTCGAACAGTAGCGGGTACTGGCAAGCATGCTCAGGGTACCCCCCACGGATTCAATACCGCAGCGCCGGTCGACTCAAAATCGCTGACGTTGCGGGTAACGACGGTCATGCCGTGAACGAGTGCGGTTGCTGCAATCAGGCAGTCACGCACCGGACGCGGATTCGGCACATGCAGTGCCGCGCTGCGCTCCGCCACCGCCACATCGACTACCAGCGTGCGTCCGGCAAATGCCGGGAACACTTGTTGATGCAGCCACGTACGCAACATCGCCCCTTGCGCCGGGTCGCGCCGCTCGGTCAACAGCAAGCCGATCTCCAGCTCTTCGTGCGTGACCACCGACAGATACAGATCGTCCGCATCGACGCCATCGGCCCACGCAGCAACATGCGGATCAGCTTTGCCCGCGCGAATCTTGCGCATCTCCGAGATGACATTGGTATCGAGCAAGTACATCAGGATAAGTCCGCTGGCCGAGCCAGATCACGCAATTTCGGAAAATCAATGTCAACATCCTCGATGCCGGGCATCGCCAACAGATCGGCGATCTTGGTGCGCATGCCGGTGATTTTTTTGTAGGCGTCGAACGTAAGCAACACGTGCGCAGGGCGGCCACGATCAGTGATGATGACCGGCCCGGCTTGCGCGGCCTTTTTAGCCCGGCTCGCATCCTGGTTGAATTGGCGGCTCGAAAGGGTCGTGATGGTCACGTCTGCACCTCTTTGATTTATATTAATGTAGTTACGTTACCACATACAATCCAGGTTATCGATACAAATACGCATTTCTCGTGCAGCTTTCAAAGGCCAAAAGGCAAAGTGCGCTCACATGCGTGGCTTGCCCTCTTATCTTGCGACACCTTTTCTTGCTATTTCTTGGGTTCGTCGTCAAGGAAAACACTCTCGTTATTCACCCTTCCAAACCGGCGCCCGCTTCTCCTTGAACGCCGTCGCGCCCTCGCGCGCATCGGCTGATTTCAACAAGCCGCCGGTGATCGCTTCCTGCCGCGCAAACATTTCGGCTATCGGCCAATCGCGCTGCTCAATGATGACGCGCTTGCTCGCCGCGACGGCGAGCGGGGCGTTGGCCATGATGCGGCGCGCGAGCTTCTTCGCTTCTTCCAACGCCTGCCCGGGTTCGACCAGCGCATTGATGAGGCCGTATTGGTACATACGCTCGGCGCTCATGAAATCGCCGGTGAGCGCGGCTTCCATGGCGATGCGTTGCGGGATCAATCTGGGTAAACGCATGAGGCCGCCAGCAGCGGCAG
>JANNCZ010000662.1:0-3038 GCA_031387185.1 Burkholderiales bacterium | reverse complement strand
CAACAAAATTCGTGTTCTCCAGCGACGCGCATACGGCCTGCGCGACGAAGAATATCTGCGGCTCAAAATCCTCACTTGCATGCTCCCAGAACTCTAAAATGACCCAAAATCACCCACTCGATTCCGTGAAGAGCCTTCTTTACTAAGCCATCTAATTTTTCGAAATCATCTGCGGTATCTATCGAGGCCCACTTGGATTCATTCGCCCCTGACTCTGACTTCAGTAATGCATAGCCTGTGGCAGCCTTCACCAAATATTCAAATCCTGAACATAAAGCGACCAGAGAATTTTGCCGAGTCAGGTAAAAACCTGCTTCGACTTGCGCACGAGCATGGCGTACAGATGTTTGCAGAAACTTTTCTGGATTTGACGAACGCGTCTGGGGATTGAAGGAGTGGCTTTGCGCCAGAGCAACATCCAGTTGCTCAATCATTGCGCCTGAATTTGCCAATATTCGCAATGCGGTTACCGACAATGTGTGAAGTGCGAATACGTCGTATAGCCGCTCATGCGTCCCTAAGTAGCGATCATGCACGCGCTTGCAATACAGGGTGAACCGGTATCTGGCGTCTATGAAAGTCATCCTGTGCTCAACACGCGTCTGACCTACTCTTTATTCTCTGCAGGAATGTCCAAAGCGGGGTAATTCGTATCTCGACACATTCAAACCGGCAACGCTTCGCCAATTACGCGCTCGCGAAATTTGTCGGGTAGGGACTTGGGTGTCAAAACGTCAACGTCGATTCCCAGCAATTGCTTGAGTTCAACGGAGATTGCTGCGAGATCCAGCAGCGTCGTTTTGTCAGTCGGATCAACCAGCAGATCAAGGTCGCTGGAGTCTTTATCGGTACCATCCAACGCCGATCCGAACACGCGCACGTTGCGCACGCGATGACTCTCCGCAATTCGGCGGATTGCATCGCGATGACGGGCGAGGGCTTCAGAGGGGCGCATGGAAGTTCATGTCAGTTTGTCGTACTCAGCCGGCTCGACATCCGGTACCTTGGCCAGCGCTGCGCGAAATTTTTCAACGCTCGCTCTCTCACGGATTGCCTGCACCTGGTTTGCCGCAAGCGTGACCACGCCGATCGTCTCACCATTCGCATTGAGAAATTCCACCTCGTAGGCTTGGTTGACCGGGTAGACACCCACCACTGTTCCCAGGTACCCGGCCGGAATGTTTATTTCAGGGACAGCATCGACTGTCCTGACGAGGTCAAGTTCGTGAATCATGACTGTGCGTATTGGCAACCACGTGCCATCCTTGTTCCAACCCACATGCGATGCTGCGACTATACCGCAGCGTCACGCAATCAAAATCACCCGGTAATCATTGACGTTAGTACGCGTCGGCCCGGTGGTGATCAGCGTGCCGGCCTTGTCAAAAAACCCCCACGCATCGTTCGCTTCCAACAGCCTGTCGGCTCGCAAGCCTTGGGCACCAACGGTTTTGAGGGCATCCGGTCCGAAATGCGCGTCGGCATTGGCTTCCGAGCCATCGATGCCGTCGGTATCGGCGGCGAGTCCGAAGACGCCGGGTGCGCTGTTCATATCGATGGCAAGTGAGCGCATTCCACCTGCCTGCTATGGGTGCTCACTTGGACGATAGCGATCCCGCACGTCTTCAATTTCCACGATATCTTCACCCGATTCGAGCAGCGCTAGCGCCTTGTCAAACTGGGTCAGCACCACGTCTCTCAGATGCCGGTTGGTGCAATTGCCGCAGGTGAGCCAGACCACTTTGGGAGGAGTGCCGAGGATCATCGCCATGTCGACGAAATCACGGTCCTTGGTCAATATCACTGCCTGTGCCGCACGAGCTGCCGCAAAGATCTCTTTGTCGGAGGCGTCGCGCAAGCCCAACTCGCGCAGCGCTTTTGCCTCGACGTTAAATTTTCCCGGCAGCCATTGCGCCACCTGCGGCGGCAACTGGGCATCCACCCAGACGATCATGCCGCGATGCGCGGGATATCGGTCAATCGCGCAGCGTAATGCTGGCAAGCCTGAATGTCTTCGGCTTCCAGATCGGGGTAGTCGCTGAGAATTTCCTCGGCGGCGACACCATGCGACAACATCTCCAGCACATCGGTAACGCGGATACGCATGCCGCGAATGCACGGCCGGCCACCGCATTGAAGCGGGTCACGGGTGATGCGTTCATCAAGAGTCATGGTGCGCTCCGCAATTCGTCAGTGCCCAATCAGGGCATGGTTGCCTCAAGTTTACTCTTGCGAACACGCTTAGAAAAGCAAGACCACCCGGTAATCATTGACATTGGTACGCGTCGGCCCGCTGGTAATGAGCGTGCCGGCCTGGTCAAAAAATCCCCACGCGTCGTTGGCTTCGAGCAGCTTGCCGGCCTGCAAGCCTTGCGCACCAACGGTTTTCAGGGCATCTGGCCCGAAAAGCGCGCCGGCATTGGCTTCCGAGCCATCGATGCCGTCGGTATCGGCAGCGAGGCCGTAGACGCCTGCGGCGCCGTTCATTTCGATGGCGAGAGAGAGCAGGTATTCGGTGCAGCGGCCGCCACGGGCTGGCGTGCGTTCGCCCGGCGCGCCGGCGTGCGCGGCGCCGCCGCCGCCCCGCTTGAGCGTGACCGTGCATTCACCACCTGAGATGAGCGCGACCGGACGTTTGAAGGGCTGACCGTAAGCGAGGATTTCGCGCGCGATGGCGGCGTGTACCTTGCCTACTTCACGCGCTTCGCCGGTGACGGTGTCGCCGAGGATCACGGCTGCGACGCCTGCGCTGCGGAACACTTGCGCGGCCGCTTCGAGGCTTTGGTGCGCAGTGGCAATCACCTGCGTGGTGGCACGCGCAAAGACTGGCGAGCCAGGCTTCGGCGTCTCGGCGATATCGCCGCGCGCACCGGCGTCGAGATGCTTACGCACGCTGGCCGGCACGTTGCATTCAAACTTGGCGAGGATGTTGAGCGCATCCTGATAGGTGGAGGGATCAGGCACGGTCGGGCCGCTGGCAATGTGGGTCGGCTCGTCGCCGGTCACATCCGAGATCACCAGCGACAAGATGCGCGCCT
>JANNCZ010000626.1:0-5559 GCA_031387185.1 Burkholderiales bacterium | reverse complement strand
TTGCGGTGTCGCTTTTGATTTTGGCTATAGGTCGCGTTTTAGCGAATTTTTATTTTGAAATACTCTGCCAATCAACGACATAAGATGAGCTATGTCAGACTGTGCGACGGCATGGCGTGTTTAATTCCGACGAATAGGTCGGGCACTTCACGTTGGGAGCGCCCTTAACTTGAGCGATAGAAGCGGCCGTCAATTTATTTTTATAGGGGGACTTCTAGTACCGAATATCGCTTTCGCGCACGGTCTCGAAGGCATAGAGTCCGTCTTGGTAGTTGGCTTTGTCGCTGGTGCATTGGGCGGGCTGATCGGAGGGCTAATCAGAGCCAAGCTCTCAAATACTCTGCTAGCCACGTTTGGCGCAATCGTAGGCGGATTCTTTTTATTGGCCATTGCCTTAAACGACCTAGGCACAATCATCGCGCCGGTGATCGTATTTCTCCTTTTAGGTGGTTTGCCACTAGCGGGGGTGTTGTTTGTCACCCATTTTGCTGTGACCGCAACAAGATCAAAGTTGGATTCAAAAAGAAAATTACCCGGTCTGGAGCAGGTGGTCGTTGCCAATACGAAAGAAATACAGGAAGCTCCAAAAATCAATTCTTTTCGGTGCGGAAAGTGCGGTGCATCCGTTTCTGGTGATGCTGAGTCATGCGAAAAATGCAGATTTGTTTTTGGGAAAATTTAGTGTCCCCAACCCCACATTCCATCCGACCGCCAACGGCGATGCCGTTGGCGTCGTATGAATTCTCACGTTAGGCCACAGAACTTATGGCGGCAGAGCAAAGGAACCTGATCATCGGCCTGATCGATTCGACGGGCTCCGGAGGTGCGAGTGCAGGCGGAAAGGAGTGGTTCTTAGTATTCCACTTCGCCGCGTGGCGCCACCCAGGCTCGGAAGTCGTGATCAAGGAACGGCGATGTGAACTGCCGGTCACGGAAGATCAGCTCGACGAATTGACGGATGACCTAGAAGCGTATTGCGTCGTCGAAGCCGAAATTGATCGTGTCTCCGAAGATGGAGTGACATTTCTACGTCGCATTGTTAGTGCGAGCGCTGCAGATTCGGAGCTAGAAGCCCTTTCGATCAAGCTTCAAGACCCAGCATCGGCACAGACGATAAGCTCTCCACCCTTTCCTCTGCTTACCTGGAGCAAATACAAGTGGTGGGAGGGTCAAGCGGTTCTGGAAGCGTGGAGTGGCTTTCAGTCGCGCCGAGGTCCTTACGGGGCAGTCGACAGAACCCACCCAGCCGATGGCGTTGCCCACTTGACTGTGGCAACGAACTCAGCTGACGGACACCTAGCGGAGTATCAGTCGAAAGCGTTCCGGTTTCAGCTCGACCACGGTGCAGAAGTAGTCGCGTCCGTACTTAACGCACTTCTTTCCTACTACAGAAGTCTTCGAACTGATTGGGCGTCCTTCATAGACGCAGAGTACATGGTACAAGCGATGCCCGATGTATTGGCCCCAGACGACTTTCGCTCCCTAATTGGGCTATCCCAGATTCACGTGCACCCCTACTTCAAAAACGACCTCGCCTATGTTGGTCTCGAATTCGGATGTACCTGGGACGACGAGCATGGCTTTGGCGTGATGTTGCATGGCGCGCGAGTGGTGAGTATTGGTGATGCGGCAGTATCTTTTGCGTGGACACCGGATGAAGCAGAGTCAGACCAACCTGTTGCCTAACACCGCAGTGCAGAGCGACGCGTTTCGCCCGGCGCTTAACGCGCCTTCGCGCAGCGCGCCTGACCACGAACGTCAATGCCACGACTGCCGCCCACTCAACCATCACGCACCCAATCTCACCAAAGGCCATTGACCATGCATCCGAACGCTTCCGCGACCTCGCGCGCCACGCTTGGCAGATCCATTGGCCGCGCCGCCACCGCGGCCATCCTGACGCTGTGTTCCCTTGGCGCGACCGCCCAGGACACGCGCGATCTGCCGGCCAAAAAAATACCGGTGCCGGACACCGTCAGCCCGCAAATGCAGAAGCTGATTGCCGCGCCGCTCACGCCGACCTGGAACGTGATCCCCAAAACCGCCGATGAATGGAAGGCCCAGGTCAAGGCCGGTGCCGATGCCGCGATGCGCGGTTTGCCGGCGCTGCGCGCGGCATTGAAAGTGAAGGTCGAACCCATCACCATCGATGGCGTCAAGGCCCATCTGCTCACGCCCGAGGTGATTGCGCCGGAGAACCGCGACCGTCTGTTGATCCACGTACACGGCGGCTGCTTCGTGAGTTTCCCCGGCGAGTCAGGCACTGGCGAGGCGATCTACCTGGCGGGCTTTGGCAAATTCAAGGTGATTTCGGTTGACTACCGCATGCCGCCCGACCATCCCTACCCGGCGGCGCTGGATGACGCCATGACGGTCTGGAAAGCTGCAACCAAAATGACGGCGCCCAAGAACATGGCCATCTTCGGCTCGTCGGCGGGCGGCAATTTGACGCTGGCGATGATCCTGCGCGCCAAGCGCGACAAGCTGCCGCTGCCCGGCGCCATCGCTCCCGGCACGCCGATGTCGGACCTCACCAACGCTGGCGATTCGTTCCACACCAACGCCATGCTCGACAACGTGCTGGTCGCTCCCGGTGCCAGTTGCGACCAGCGCGCCGCGCTCTACACCGCCGGGCGCGATCTCAAAGACCCGCTGCTCTCGCCGGTCTACGGCGACCTGCGCGGCTTCCCGCCCGCCATTCTCACCACCGGCACGCGCGATCTGCTGCTCTCGAGCACGGTGCGCGTACACCGCAAGCTGCGCCAGGCCGGGGTAGAGGCGTCGTTGCAGGTGTTCGAGGGCCAATCGCACGCACACTATTATCGCGACGTCGATGCCCCCGAAACGCGCGAGGCGTTTGAAGAAATCGCGCGCTTCTTCGACAAGCATCTTGGCAGGTAAGGCTGTGCAGGCATAGCGTGCGGCACGCGCATGGGTGGCCGCTGCTGTGCCGCACGGTGACTCGTTTATCCCTTTGCCGGCCGCCGGCTCTACGAGGCCGGCTATTGGTATCGCGACGCATTCTTGAATCAACGAGGACGAGATCCTCGCCAAACTCGCCGCGCGCGGCGATGACCTCAACGCGCTCAAAACCTCGCGCCTGTCTAACGAACCGGCTCCAGTCGCAACACGCTGCCAGGGGCGTTGTCAGTCAATAGATAGATCAGGCCATTCGGCCCGACACGCACGTCACGAATGCGCTCGCGCAAGTCGCCCAGCAAACGCTCTTCGTGCCTGACCACTTCACCGTCGAGTTCGAGGCGCACCAAGCGTTGCCCCGCCAGAGCGCCCACAAACAAATTGCCCTGCCACATCGGGAACGCATCGCCCGTGTAAAACGCCATCCCTGACGGCGCAATCGACGGCACCCAAAAGTAACGCGGCTGTTCCATGCCCGGCGCGGCCTTGCCGATGCCGATCGGCGCGCCCGAGTAGTCGATGCCATGCGTAATCACCGGCCAGCCGTAGTTCTTGCCGGCTTCGGGAATGTTGATTTCATCGCCACCGCGTGCGCCGTGCTCGTGCACCCACAGCTTGCCGGTCTGCGGATGCAGCGCCGCGCCCTGCGGATTGCGATGGCCGTAGCTCCAGATTTCCGGGAGCGCACCGGCACGTTGGACGAAAGGATTGTCCGGCGGCACGGTGCCGTCGGGGCGAATGCGAATCACCTTGCCCAGATGCACACCGAGATCCTGCGCGCGGTCGCGGCTGTAACGCTCGCCGAGCGTGACATACAGCAGCCCATCGCGAGAGAGCACGATGCGGCAGCCGAAGTGCAGGCCGCCTGAGACTTTCGGTTGCTGGCGAAAAATCACCTTCACATCTTCGAGACCAGCCTCGCCCAATCGCGCACGCGCCACGGTCGTACCTGCCCCGCCCTCGCCCGGCTCGGCATAGCAGAACGTGATCATGCGGTGGGTGGCGAACTCGCGATCGACCATCACATCAAGCAGACCGCCCTGCCCCTGCGCGGCAACCGGCGGCACGCCGGCCAGCGGCGCAGACAAGGTGCCGTCACGCGCGACGATGCGCATGCGCCCGGGCTTTTCCGTCACAAGCATGCGGCCATCGGGCAAGAACGCCAGCGCCCACGGGCGATCCAGCCCGCTCGCAACCGTCACCACGCGAAACCGCGCTTTTTCCGATAGAACGTCTTGTGCGAGTGCGGCGGCACTGATGAACAGGAAAACAGCAAGCAGAGCGCGCATCAGCGTCGTCCCGGTAACAAGTTGGCGTCAAGCGTAACAGGCGTTACATCCGATTACAAACCGTCACAGCTTGCGGTGGGCCGCATGTCCACAATGCACGTTATCTGCTCAGCGCCACATCGGCGCATATCGATGGAGGTTCAAATGGAAAACGTCATTCAAACCGCACCGCAAACGGTGATCCCCGCCCTCTACAAGGCTGCCGCTGTATCCGTGATCGCATTGTCGGTCGCCGGTATCGGCGTCATGACTGGTCTTGTGCCGGTCAGACAAGGCGCTGCCCCACAGAACGTGATGGGCGCGGCCCAGCCCGCGTTCGCCGCGCCCAGTGTGCCTGCGATGGTCGCACCTGCTGCTACCGTTGCTGCACCCGTTGCGCCCGCCACCCCGGTCGCCGTACAGCCCGCAACCGGAGCAGTGCAAACGCCGGCGGTTGAACGCGTCTCCGCACCACGGCCCCGTGTGATTCGCACGACGTCGCGTAGCGAAGACGAGCGCTCAGGCCGCGAACCGTACGGTCGCGCCTCATCTGTCTCCGCCCATCCGGTGGAAGTGTCGGCGTCGCGCAGTGACGGCGGTACGTACGGTCAGTCAAACAACGGATCATCTGGTGGTCAGTCTCCGTACGGTCAGCAGCCTTACGGCCAACAACCGTACGGTCAAGGCAACTCGCAAGCCTACCCGCCAGTGTCGTCGCAACCCTATCCGGCCTCGTACCCGGTCGCGCAAGCGGGCACACCGGTCAAAGCGACCTGCTACTCGTGCGGCACCATCGAGAGCATCCGCGAAGTCGAGAAGGCCGGTGAAGGTTCAGGCCTCGGCATGGCCGGCGGCGCACTCGGTGGCGCTGTGCTCGGCAAGCAATTCGGCAATGGCCGCGGCCGCGACGCGCTGGCGATTCTCGGTGCCATCGGTGGCGGATTCGCCGGCCATCAGGCCGAGAAAAGCTACCGCACCGTGAAGTCGTATGAAGTGATGGTGCGCATGGAAGACGGCAGCCTGCGCTCAATCCCCAGCACCACGCAACCGAACTGGCGCGCCGGTGATCGCGTCAAGGTGGAAGGCGGTTCGATCAGCTTGAATTACTCCTGATTAATCCGGTACCACCCCGTGCCACAATAAGGGTAGCCAATGGCTGCCCTTATTTTTTTGCGTGAAGCGCCGGCGTGCCAGCCGCGCAGCGTGAGACCGCGTATCCTCTGAAAACCGCTCCCAGTGCCGCTCTCCGCCCTTCTCCTGATTCTTGCTGCGGCGTTTTTTCACGCCACGTGGAATCTGGTGTTGAAGAAAAGCCCCGGTGGCGGCATTGCGTTTTTCTGGCTGGTGGCGTGGATCGAGTCGCTGGTCTACC
>JANNCZ010000255.1:0-13881 GCA_031387185.1 Burkholderiales bacterium | reverse complement strand
GCACGTCTGGCATCGTTGGTGGCAAGGCTGGTGCCGTCTCGTGTGCCAAGCCCGGCACCGTATTGGCGGCCGAGACGGCCGGCGAGTTCCTTTTCAAGGTGCCGTCCGTTGGATCGCTCAAATCAGTTTGTGTTGCGCCGTGCAGGGAGGTCATGCTTCGTCTCGCATCCGATGTTCGTGCTTTGAGGATACCGTATCACGCAATTGCCACTCCGGGCGCGCGAACACCGCGCCTTGATCAGCGCCGTCGCGTCACCCGCGCGCCGACTGCCGACAATTTTTGTTCAAGCGACTCATAGCCCCGGTCAAGGTGGTAAATGCGGTCGATCACGGTTTCACCCGCAGCGGCGAGAGCGGCGATGACCAATGAGGCCGAGGCACGCAGATCGGTCGCCATCACGTGCGCCCCGTTGAGTTTGGCAACACCCCTGACCACGGCGGTATTACCTTCGATGTCGATTGATGCGCCCATGCGCGACAACTCTTGCGCGTGCATGAAGCGGTTCTCGAAAATCGTTTCGGTGACCACTCCAGTGCCGTCCGCGATGCAGTTCAAGGCCATGAGTTGGGCCTGCATGTCGGTGGGAAAGGCGGGATATGGGGCGGTGCGTAAATTGACTGCGCATGGCCTACTGGACGCGCGGATGCGGATGGTTGCGGCGCTTTCGTCAATCGTCGCGCCCGTCTCGCGCAGCTTTTGCAACACGGCATCGAGTGTGTCGGCGCGCGTGCCAGTGAGCGTGACGTCACCGCCCGCAGCGGCGACGGCGGCGAGATACGTGCCGGTCTCGATGCGATCCGGCATCACGCGATGGGTCGCGCCATGCAAATGCGCCACGCCTTCAATGGTGATGCGGTCGCTGCCTGCGCCACTGATGCGCGCGCCCATGGCGATCAGGCACTCGGCCAGATCCACCACTTCCGGTTCGCGCGCGGCGTTTTCGATGACTGTTTCGCCTTCGGCCAACACAGCGGCCATCAGCAGATTTTCAGTACCGGTGACGGTGACGAGATCGGTGACGATGCGCGCGCCGCGCAGTGTGCCGGACAGTTTGCTGCCAGCCGCCGCCTGCCCAATGCCAGATCGTGCGGGTGCAGTGGCAACAATGTCGCCATGCTCAAGCAGCACGGTGGCACCCATCGCTTCGAGTCCCTTGATGTGCTGATCGACGGGGCGCGCACCAATCGCACAGCCACCGGGCAACGAGACGCGTGCGTGGCCCATGCGCGCCACCAGCGGGCACAGCACGAGGATCGACGCACGCATGGTCTTGACCAATTCGTAAGGCGCGACTGGGTTGTCAAGACCCGCCGCGTCGAGCCGCACCGTCGCGCCATCGCGCTGCACCGTCACGCCCATTTGAGCCAGCAGCTTCAAGGTGGTGGCCACATCTTCGAGCGCCGGCACGTTATGCAGCACCAGCGGCTCGGCGCTGAGCAGGCTTGCACAGAGGATGGACAGCGCGGCGTTTTTCGCGCCGGACACGGCAATCTCGCCGTGCAGTGGCACGCCGCCTTCAATCACCAGCTTAGGCATTGCGCCACTCGTCAGGCGTCAGGGTCTTCATCGACAACGCGTGAATCTCGTTGCCCATCTGGCTGCCGAGCGCCTGATTGACGATCTGGTGGCGCTGCACCAGGCGCTTGCCGGCGAAAGCAGTGCTCACGATCACGGCCTCGAAGTGCGAGCCGTCACCAGAGACTTCGAGGTGCTCGCAGGCCACACCGGCAGCGATGAGGTCTTTCACGTATTCAGGAGTCACCATGTTTGTTTCCTTGTCGTTTCAATATTGCGGTCGCGGATTTTTTGGGGTGCCGCCTCGACGTCAATGGCGCAATTTGTACCCGCGGCTGAGCAGCACCAGAATCACGCTGGCGATGGCCGCGAGGCAACCTGCCACAATCGCCAGCGACAGCCACGGCGAGACATCACTTTGCCCGAAAAATCCGTAGCGAAAGCCATCAATCATGTAAAAAAACGGATTCAGATGCGACACATTCTGCCAAAACGGTGGCAGCGAATGGATCGAGTAAAACACGCCGGACAAAAACGTCGCGGGCAGAATGAAAAAATTCTGGAATGCGGCAATGTGGTCGAACTTGTCAGCGACGATACCGGCCAGCAAACCCATCGAGCCGAGAAAGGCGCTGCCACCGAGCGCGAACACGATGATCCACAGCGGCTCGCGCAGCGGCGGCGTGCCGAACAACACGGTGACGGCAAATACGCCTGCGCCCACACACAAGCCGCGCACGACAGCGGCAATCACGTAGGCCGCAAAAAATTCGAAATACGAAATCGGTGGCAGCAACACGAACACCAGATTGCCGGTCACCTTCGATTGAATCAATGACGATGAGGTGTTGGCGAAGGCGTTTTGCAGCACCGACATCATGATCAGGCCCGGCACCAGAAACGCGGTGTAGCCAACACCGGGGTAGACCTGCACGCGGTCTTGCAGCACGTGCGAAAAAATCAGCAGATAGAGCATGGCGGTGAGAACCGGTGCCGTCACCGTCTGTGCGCTCACCTTCCAGAAACGCAGCAACTCCTTGTAGAGCAAGGTGCGAAAACCGCTCAAGGCGCGCCCAGGAGAAGCGCTCTGCAAGCCAGTCTTCACGGCATGCGCCGCAAGAGCGTTGCCCACAGCGGGTTTCGCGGATGCGGGGGAGGAGGAAGTTTCACTCATGCCGCAACCTCCCTGCCCTGCCCCATGATCTGCAGGAACACATCCTCAAGATCGGGGGACTGCACTTCAAGTTCCTCGATGTGCAAGCCCGCAGCGCGCAACGGCGCGAGCACCGCATCGGCCTCGTCGTAGTTCGCGAGCTGGAAGCGAAAGGCCCCTGCCGCCTCGACCGGCCGGCGCGCCAGCAGCTCGGCTGGAAGCGCGCCGTTGACCTTGACGCGCAAGAACGCGCCCGCGTGCCGCCGCAGCAAATCCGCCGTCTTGTCCAGCGCCACCACCTTGCCGCCCTGCAGCATGGCAATGCGCCCGCACAGCGCTTCGGCCTCTTCGAGGTAGTGCGTGGTGAGGACGATGGTGTGGCCATCGCGATTGAGGGCTTCGATGAATTTCCACAGCGTCTGGCGCAGCTCGACATCGACCCCGGCTGTCGGCTCGTCGAGCACGATCACTGGCGGCCGGTGTACCAGCGCCTGCGCCACCAGCACGCGCCGCTTCATGCCGCCCGAGAGCGAGCGCGTGTTGGCGTCGGCCTTCGACGTGAGGTCGAGGTGGGCCATGATTTCGTCGATCCAGTCGTCGTTCTTGCGCAGTCCGAAATAGCCGGATTGGATGCGCAGGGTTTCGCGCACCGAGAAAAATGGATCGAACACCAGCTCTTGCGGCACCACACCAAGGCAACGGCGGCTGTCACGATAGTCCGCGACAACGTCGTGGCCCATCACGGTCACGCTGCCACTGTCGGCGCGTGTGAGGCCCGCGACGGTGCTGATCAGCGTAGTTTTGCCGGCACCGTTGGGGCCGAGCAAACCAAAGAACTCGCCTTGCTCGACGCGCAGACTGACACCATCGAGCGCCTGCAAGCTGCCAAAGCGCTTTTTGAGATCGCGTACCTCGATGGCAGCAGTCATGACGCGAAAAAAATCGGGCAGCCGGTTTGGCTGCCCTTGTCCTTTGTGTGGCGTGCGCTACGCGGGGTCGCCGGCGCGCCGCAGAAATGGCGATCAACCCAGCGCAATCTGCTCGACTCCATAAAGCGCCGCCAGCCCGCGCACGCGCTCAGAGGGATTGCCGACTGACAGCTGCGTGCCACGCGACTGCGCGGCACGACGCCAGGCCAGAAGGCAGGCCACCAGACTGGAGTCCGACGCGGTCACGTCAGCCAGATCAATCACATGCTCGCCTGCTGCAATGGCGGCGATACCCCGTTGCAATATCGCAGCAGCGTCGTCGAGCAACACCTTGGAGGGAACGCGAAAGCTCATGGCGGAGGGGACGGGAATGGATCAACGGGAACAGGGCGCTTTGAACAGTTACGCGCGCCGGGAACGCCGCAGCGCGTCAGGAGGCGCGGTTCTTGGCTTCGAGCGAGCGGTTTTTCGCCGCCAGGCTTTTGATCAAGCCATCGACACCGCCATTGTTGATCTCGGTATTGAAGGTGTTTTTATAGTTCTCCACCAACCGTGCGCCGAGCACGTTGATGTCGACCACCTTCCAGCCGCCGCCTTCCTTTTCGAGATAGTAGTCAAGCTGGATGGGTTCACGACCACCGGAGCGGATGAGCGAACGCACCACCGCGTCTGTATCATCGGCCTGCATGCGCATCGGACGGTATTCAATTACGGTCTCGGGTTTGTATTCCGAAAAGGCGTAGGCATAAGTATTGGTCAGCAGCACCCGGAACTCGCGCGTCAGTGAAGCTTGTTGCTCGGGCGTCGCGCGCTGCCAATGGCGGCCCACGGCGGATTGCGTCATGCGCGCAAAATTAATGGCAGGCGCCACCTTGGTATCAATCAGCGCATTGATCTTGGCGCGATTGCCCGATTGCAAATCCTTGTCAGCCTTGATCGCGCTGGTAACGTCGTTGACCACCCGCTTGACCAGCGCATCCGGCGCTTCCTGCGCCATCGCGGCACCGGCTGCACTGAAGGTGATCAACACACTGCAAGCGATCCATGATTTAACCTGGGCGAACAAAGTTTCCATCCGTTCTGTTTGTGAGGATGCGAATCGGCAATCGGTTAGTTTGCTGTCTTGAGCGCAGCAACGCGCAAAACAGGCTTGGCACTCGCCTTCACCGGCAGGGCAACTTTCACGGTGCCTGCGCGCTGATTGGCTTCGTCAAACCAAACCGTCATGGGCAGCGCTGCTGCCGCTGAACCCGCGCCGGTTGGTGAACCAGCGGTTGCCGGGCTTTGCTCTGTGCCATCCACTGCCGCGCGCGGCTTGGCTTTGTTGTCGCCATCATCAATCAGGCTCTGGCGCCGTTGCACGTAGGCATCGCGAACAAACGCGTATTTGTCAAGCGCTGCGTCCTCGAGCGCGCTTGACGCACTGAGCAACTCTGCGCGGCGGTTGACCGCGCGCAGACTGTAAGCCACGTTGCGTGTCGGGATGTGATTTGCCCAGACTGGGTCGAGATTGGAGTAAATCAGCGTACCCACACCTTCGCGGATATTCGAAGGGCCAAGGAAGGGAAACACGAAATACGGGCCGCTGCCGATGCCCCATTTGCCAAACGTCTGCCCGAAATCCCGATTGTGCTTTTCCAGCCCCATCTTGGACGCGACATCAAAACAGCCCAACACCCCAACCGTCGAGTTCACGAGGACGCGGCAAGCGTCAGAGACGGCGTCGCCGACCTTGCCTTGCAACAAACTGTTGACGGCAACAAACACGTCGTTGATGTTGGAGAACACATTGCCCGTGCATTCACGCACCGGCTCAGGCACGACGTTGCGGTAGCCGGTAGCCACCGGCTTCAATACGGCGTTGTCCAGTGCTTCGTTGAAGCCGAACATGGCACGATTGAAACCTTCAAACGGGTCGCCCGGTGTGTTCGACGATGCGCAGCCGCCCGCAGCGAGTGCAAACAAGAGCGCAAACAACAGGGATTTCATTTTTGACATGGTTGATCTCATTTCGCGTCCTTGGTTGCGCTCTCGCCGCCACCCTTGGCGTTACTGTTGCCACCGCTGCTGCTACCGCCGCCACTACCGCCGGACTCGGCCGGCTTGCCATCCGACGCCTTGCTGTACAAAAACTGACTGATCAAATCCTCAAGCACCACTGCCGACTGCGTGTTCCGGTCCTTGATGCGGCTGCCTTGTTCCAGCTTCGCCGTATCGCCCCCAGCCGTCAACCCAATATATTGCTCGCCAAGCAGGCCCGAGGTCAAAATCTTCGCTGCGGAATCCTTCGGAAAACCGTAACGCTTGTCCATCGCCAGAGTGACAACTGCCTGAAACGTCTGGTCATCAAATGTAATCAACGCCACCCTGCCGACCACGACGCCCGAGCTCTTGACCGGCGCACGCGGCTTCAATCCCCCAATGTTATCAAACTTCGCCTTGACCTCATAGGTGTCGGAAAAATTGAACGAAGCCAAATTGCCCGCTTTGAGCGCCAGCACCAAAATGGCCGCAAAGCCCAAAATAACAAACAAACCCACCCAGACATCGACCAATTTGCGGTTCATGGCACGGCCTTTTTGCAGTTCACGAGAACATTAATGCAGTGAGAATGAAGTCTAACCCCAACACCGCCAGCGAGGAAGACACCACCGTGCGCGTGGTGGCGCGCGATACGCCCTCCGGTGTGGCTTGGCAGTCATACCCCTCGAACACGGCAATGAAAGTGACCGCCACCCCAAAAACAACACTTTTGACCACGCCGTTGCCTACATCGGAGATCCAGTCCACGCCGTTTTGCATTTGGCTCCAGAACGCACCCTCATCGACGCCAATCATCACCACGCCGACGATGTAGCCGCCAAACACGCCCACCGCAGAAAACATCGCGGCGAGCAACGGCATCGAGATCACACCGGCCCAAAACCGCGGTGCCAGCACGCGCGCCACCGGGGAGACCGCCATCATGTCCATTGCGGCGAGTTGTTCGCCGGCCTTCATCAGGCCAATCTCGGCAGTGATCGAGGTGCCGGCGCGGCCCGCGAACAGCAGCGCGGTAATCACCGGCCCCAGTTCACGCACCAGCGACAGCGCGACCAGCAGGCCGAGCGCCTGCTCGGAGCCATAGCGTTGCAGTGTGTTGTAGCCCTGCAATCCGAGCACAAAGCCGACGAACAGGCCTGAAATGACAATGATGACAAGCGAATAGTTGCCGATGAAATGCACCTGCGCAATCGTCAGGCGCAGACGGCGGAAAGACAGGCCTGATTGCGCTAGCAACAGCGCGAACAGCCGCGCGCCATAGCCCAATTTGGCAACGCCGTCGATCACGCCTTGGCCAAGCCTTTGCAAAAGCCGCGTCATCGCGCGGACTCCCCGCCAGTACCCGCCGCTGACGCAACCCCGGCGGACGGCACGACGCCTGGTGCAACGCCAGGCAACCCCAGATCCGCCGCGTAATCCTGCGCGGGATAGTGGAAGCGCACCGGGCCATCCGGCTCGCCGGACACAAACTGGCGTACATAGGGCAGATCGGACGCGCGGATTTCATCTGGCGTGCCGCGCGCCACAATCTTGCCTTCCGCCAGAAAATAAACGTAATCGACAATCGCCAACGACTCTTCGACATCGTGCGTCACGATGATCGAGGTCGCGCCCAGCGCATCGTTGAGGCGGCGAATCAGATTGGCAGTCACGCCAAGCGAGATCGGATCAAGACCGGCAAACGGCTCGTCGTACATGATGAGATCGGGATCAAGCGCGATCGCGCGCGCCAGCGCCACGCGGCGTGCCATGCCGCCTGAAATCTCCGAGGGCATCAAGGCCGCCGCGCCGCGCAGCCCCACGGCATGCAGCTTCATCAGCGTCAGGTCGCGAATGGCGTCTTCTGGCAACTGCGTATGCTCGCGCAAGGGAAACGCCACGTTGTCAAACACGCTCATGTCGGTAAACAGGGCACCGAACTGAAACAGCATGCCCATACGGCGGCGCAGGGCAAAAAGCTCGGCGTGGCGCAGCGCTGGCACATCGAGCCCCGCCACCCGCACGCTGCCCGCCTGCGGCTTGATCTGGCCACCCAACAGGCGCAGGATGGTGGTCTTGCCACTGCCCGAGCCGCCCATCAAAGCCACCAGCGAACCCTTGCGCAGATTCAGGTTCACGCCGTCCAGAATCTGCCGCCCAGTGGCACCCGACAAAAGCGGATAGCCGAACGAAACGTTTTCGAGGGCAACAAAGTCGGTGTCGGACGGCACGGTAAGCGTTGTGGCGTGATGAAAGATCAGAGCGGCGGGCAGAACAGCGGACGAACAGAACAGCAGAAACGGGGGGAGCCAGGGTCGCGGCGGATTCTAGCAGGCGTTGCGCAGTGCTGCGGTATAGTCCGGCCTCTATGAATCTGCCTGCCCTCAATGTGCCTGCCCTCGCATTTGACCGCGTCTCCAAACGCTACGGACGCGGTGCACTGATCCTTGACACAGTGTCGTTCGAGGTGCGCCCGGGAGAGTTTTTTGGTTTGGCTGGCGTCAATGGTGCAGGCAAGACCTCACTCATTAAGTGCATGCTCGATCTGGCCGATTTTTCATCTGGGCAGATTGCGATATTCGGCGTATCGAGTGCGCGTTTTGAAGCGCGCCGGCGCCTGGCTTTTTTGCCCGAACGCTTCATACCGCCGCACTATCTCACTGGGCGCGACTTTCTGCGTATGATGGCCTCATTGCACAGGCAGGCACACGACGATGCCGCTGCGCTGGCGATGTGTGCCAAGCTGGACTTGTCAATCGAGGCGATGCACCGGCCGGTGCGTGCGTTCTCCAAGGGCATGACCCAAAAACTGGGCCTCGCTGCCGTCTTTTTGTCTGGATGTGAGCTCCTGGTATTGGACGAGCCGATGAGCGGCCTCGACCCCAAGGCGCGCGCGCTGGTCAAGGATCAGCTGTTTGCCCAGCGCGACGCCGGACGCACCTTGTTTTTCACTTCCCACCAACTCGCCGACGTCGAGGAGATCTGTGACCGCATCGCCATTTTGCATGGCGGGAATCTGGCATTCACCGGCGCTCCGCAGGATCTGCTGGCCAGCACCGGCGCCGCATCGCTGGAACGTGCCTTCTTGCATGTGATCGGCCCCGAAGCCGAAGTTGCCCAATGAGCACGCCAACGACTCTCACACCCGCCGCCGGTGACGGCACGCGTGCGCCGTCAGCACTGCCAGTCTTGCTGCTGGTAGATGATGACCAATTGATAGTGGACACCCTGTCCATCGTACTCGGGCGCGATTTCGAGGTGGTGTCGGCGGGCACCCGCCTGGCTGCGATTGAACGCCTGCGCGCACTGCCCCTGCCGCCGCCACTCGCCTTGGTCGACCTCGGTCTGCCGCCTGCCCAGCATTCACCGGACGAGGGCTATCAGTTGATCAGCGCATTGCTGGCGCACTCGCCCGCGACCAAAATTGTGGTGCTGTCAGGACAGTCGGAGGAGGCCGCCGGCAGGCATGCGCGCGCGCTCGGTGCTACCGAATTTGTGCCAAAGCCGGCGCACCCCCAGCAGTTGCGCCGCCTGCTGCTCGACGCGCTGCGTGCCAGTGATGCCGAAGCCTCGGATCACCAAGTCCGCAGCAGCCCGGCAACCGATCCGCTCGATGCGCTGGTGGGGGCATCCGCCCCCATGGCGGCGCTCAAGACCCAGATCACGCTGTATGCCGACTCGCCATTTCCGGTACTCATCGCCGGTGAATCGGGGAGCGGAAAAGAAGTCGCGGCATCCTGCCTGCATACCAAAGGCGTGCGCCGCGACAAGCCCTATTTCGCACTCAATTGCGCGGCGATTTCCCCGACACTAATGGAGCCCGCACTCTTTGGTTACGCGAAGGGGGCGTTTACCGGCGCGCAAACCAACAAGGCCGGCTACTTTGAGGATGCCGCCGACGGCAGCCTGTTTTTGGACGAGATCGGTGAGCTGCCGCTTGATCTGCAGGCCAAACTATTGCGCGTGCTCGAAAATGGCGAGTACAACCGGGTAGGCGAGACCCAGGTGCGGCGCTCGAAGGCACGCGTCATTGCCGCGACCAACCGCGACTTGCGCGTCGAATGCAAGCAAGGGCGGTTTCGCACGGACCTCTATCACCGCTTGTCGGTATTCACGATGCAGGTTCCCGCATTGCGCGATTTGCCGGGTGACAGCCTCCTGCTGCTGGGCCATTTCCGGCGCATGTATGCCGGTGCCGCCGGGGTTGCCCCATTTGCGCTCGACGCAGCCGCAGAGCAGATCTGGTGCGAGTATCCCTTCTTTGGCAACGTGCGCGAGTTGCGCAATGTGGTTATCCGTCTGGTAACCAAACACGCCGGGGCCAACGTCAATGCCGCAGCACTGGAGCTCGAATTTGATCCGGGCGCCTTCACCGGAGCGGACGCCGGCGGCGGCGGTGGAACGGCTGACGAGATCGATGACATTGCCTGGCGCGAACTGGCCCGTGGTGGTGGCTTCGCTCTTGATGCCAAGCTCGAAGCGTGGGAACGTGCCTATATTGGCGCCGCAATGAAACTCTCCAACGGGAATGTCAGTCAGGCCGCGCGCGCGCTGGGCATAAACCGCACGACGCTCTATTCACGCATGAACGCGCTCGAGAAACCGCGCTGAAAGACAGACGCCATGTACCTTGATCATTTCGGCCTCAGCGAGGCGCCATTTCGCATCACGCCGCATACCGATTTTTTCTTTTCGGGGGCCAATCGCGGTGCCACGCTCGAAGCGCTGCTCTACGCGATCACGCATGACGAGGGCATCGTTAAGGTGACCGGCGAGGTCGGCGCCGGCAAAACCATGCTGTGCCGTGTATTGATCGAGCGCCTGCCCGCGGGAGTGGAAACAGTCTACCTGTCCAATCCCTCGCTTGCACGTGAGGAGATCCTGCAGGCGATTCTCGATGACCTCAGGTTTCCAACGGGTAACGAACAGCGGCCCAATCAGTTGTTGCGCACCTTGCAGGAACACTTGATCCAGGTCTACGGCGATGGCAGGCGTGTGGTGCTGTTGATCTACGAAGCGCACGCCATGCCCGCCGAAACGCTGGAACAGATCCGCCTGTTGTCCAATCTTGAATCGAACCGCCACAAGCTGCTGCAGATTGCCTTGTTCGGCCAACAGGAACTGGACGAGCAGCTTGGCACCGCGCTGCTGCGCCCCTTGCGCGAACGCATCACGCACAGCTTTCGCCTCGAACCCCTGGTGCACGCCGACGTCGGCCAATATCTCATGTTCCGCATGCGTCAGGCGAGTTACAAAGGGCCGGACTTGTTCGATGCGAGCGCGCTCAAACTCATCGCCAAATCGTCCCAAGGCCTCACGCGACGCCTGAACATTCTTGCGGACAAGTGCCTGCTCGCCGCGTACGCTGAAGCAGAACACGGCATCACGCGCAAGCACGCACTGGCGGCGATCCGCGATGCCGGCTTTGCGCCGCTCGGCACGGCTGCCGACAGGCGCGCGCTGCCACAGCAATGGAAATGGTTTGCGGCTGCAGGCGCGGTCGCGCTGGCAGGTGCCGGGGTGTTTGCGGGCATGCACCTTTCATCGCAAACCAGCCCAGCGCCAAGTGCGCCAGTGCGGACAGCGGCGCCGGCGCCTGCACCTTCCTCTGTGCCTTCCTCTGTGCCTGCCTCTGCACTCGCTGCGGCACCAGCACCCGCGGCGCAAGAAACCTCCAGCCCACAACAGCCCGCCGGCACTGCAACAGCCGGCACCTCAACGGCTGCCCTGCCGGTAGTGGCGCCCGCCGCGCCGGCTGTCACATCGGCTGTCACATCAAATACCGCTGAACAAACTGCGGCCGCCTCTAACAGCGCGCAGACGGGCGTACCCGGTGCCGCTGCATCTACCGGCGCGACCGCCGCAGTCGTGACCGCGCCGCAGGTAGCACCGGCGGCGCCAGCGGCCGTGGCGGTGGCTGAACCACCACGCCCCCCCGTGGAAAGAGCCATCCCGGACCCGCAGGCGTCCTACACGGCCACCGCAGTTCCGCTCCCTCCCGCACGCCGCGCCACTCCCGCCAAACCGCTGACCGCTCCCCGCGTGGTGCGCGCTACCGTCGATCGCACCTTCACGCCAAGCGCGAGCGGAGCCGAAACCCAGACTGAAACGCGCGCGCCGTCGCGCGAAGACTAGCGTTTGCTGCACCGCAGCGCCACCGTGCGTGCGCACACCGGATTGCGCACCGCCACAGCGCATCTTTGCGAAGAAGCGGTGCGTCCTGTGCTATGCTCAAAATATCTATGCACACCACTCTCGTCACAATGCGGCAGCGGGCGAAGACTGCAGCATGCGCCGCGCCGCAAGCCCGTCGCGCCGGCCTGCGCCGGGTTTTGCCGCTAGCGCTGCTTTGTCTCGCCATTTCAGCCTGTGCGCCACCCCCACTCAAACCCTCTACCCAACATGTGGCGCGCGAGAACGCACCCGTGCAGCCGGCCGGTGACATCCCGCCCACGCTGACGACACTGCCATTGCCGCCGCAACCGCGCGCGGTGGCGCGTCAGGAAACCTACAGCGTGGTCGTCAACGAAGTACCGGTCCGCGATCTCCTGTTCGCGCTGGCACGCGACGCCAAAATCAACGTCGACGTTCACCCGTCCATAGCGGGGAATGTCACCATGAACGCGCTCAACCAGACGCTGCCGCAGCTGCTAGCGCGCATGTCCAAGCAGGTCGATCTGCGCTGGGAAATGAATGGGGGGAATCTGTCCATCCTGCCGGACGCGCCGTTCATGGCGACCTATACGGTGGACTACGTCAACATGACGCGATCTGCGGCCACCACAGTCAACGTGGCAACGCAAATCAACACCACCGGAGCGGGCGGCGCTGCAGGCGGTTCGGGCAACAATAATTCATCTACCTCCCTGACCAGCAACACGGCCAATTTTTTCTGGGAGTCATTGGCCCAAAACGTGTGCAATATCGTGGTCACAACCCGCGCCATTTCGCGCCAGGAACGCTCCGATCAGCAACAGGCTCGGGAACGCGATTACGAAAATCGTCTCAACGTGGCGCGGCAGTTGGCTTCTGCCGGGTCAGGCGCGCCGCAACTTATGCAGCAAGTCACCGGCGGAGCCGGCGCCGGAGCGGCAGCAGCGGCTCCCACGGTGAACTGCGCGCAGACGGGTTACAACCTGTCTCAAAGCGCCACCGGCACGCAAGCGGCGGCGGCTGGTGCTGCCAACCCGGTGATCAGCAACCGCGAAGCGGGCATCATCATGGTGTTCGCTACCCAGCGCCAGCAGGAGCGGGTGCGCGAGTTCATCGACCGTGTTGTCTCAAGCGCGCGGCGGCAGGTACTCATCGAAGTCACGGTTGTCGAAGTTCAACTGAGCTCGCTTTTTCAGCAGGGCATCAATTGGCAACGGCTGCGTTCCGGCACAGACGGTTTTTCACTTAATCAGCAAGGATCGGGAGCAGTACCTGGTGTCGCAGCGGCTACCGGTGCAACCTTTGCCGCAGCGGCAAACCCGATTACCCCGGCATTTGGGGCGGTAGGCGGGAATGGTAACTTCCAGCTCTCTTTCATCAACACCGCGTCGCCCATTGGCAACATCGCCGCAGCGCTTTCGCTGCTTGGTTCTTACGGCAATGTCAAGGTACTGTCGAGTCCCAAGCTCTCGGTACTCAATAACCAGACCGCGATGTTGAAGGTGGTTGACAATTTGGTGTATTTCAATGTGTCCGGTTCGAGCACGCCGGCCACTGCGACTTCGCCTGCGATCAATTCGTTCACGACCACCGCGCAGTCCATCGCCGTCGGTTTCGTCATGTCTGTGACGCCGCAAATTGATGACGCCGATCAGGTCACCATCAATGTGCGCCCGTCGCTTTCACGGCGCATCGGAGTGGTACAAGACCCCAATCCGTCTTTGGTCACCGCAGCCGGCGCACAAATCGTCAATTCTGTTCCGGTGATTCAGACGCGCGAAATGGAATCAATCCTCAAGATTCCCAATTACCAAATCGCGGTGATGGGGGGCTTGATGCAGGACAACTTCAACGATGGCGAGGATTCCATACCGGGATTGTCTCGCGTTCCGGGAGTCGGCGAGTTGTTCAAAAACAGGAACGAAGCGTCGTCGAAATCGGAATTGGTGATCTTCCTGCGCCCTATCGTCATCAAAGACCCCTCTCTTGAAGGCGACTTCCAGAAATTTCGCGAGTTTCTGCCCGGGCAGGATTTTTTCCGTCAGCCCAACCCGCTCAAGCCCGAGCCGTTTGACCTTGGCCGCAGTGGTGCCAAGCCTGCCGCCGGT
>JANNCZ010000579.1:0-1607 GCA_031387185.1 Burkholderiales bacterium | reverse complement strand
CCCCATGCTTACACTTCACGCCGCGTTGCTCACCGGTGATGCTGACATCGACCAGCATCACGCTGATTTTGTCGCTGCACTCAATGCCGTCAGCAATGCGCCAGCCAGCGGCGTAGTCGACGCGCTCGATCATCTGCTCGCGCATTGCGAAGCCCATTTCACGTTTGAAAACGCGCAAATGAAAGCCAGCAACTTTCCGCCGATTGGCTGCCACATCGGCGAACACGACATGGTCACCGAAACCGTGCGCGCAGTGCGCGCGCGTGCCTCTGCCGGACATCCCGAGATTGCCCAAACCCTCGGCCCGGCGCTTACCGAATGGTTTGAAAATCACGTGCAGTCGATGGATGCCGTGCTCGCGCGCTATCTCGCGCAGCCGCCCGAGCAATACGCCGCCGCGCCGGTGGATGCTAAGGCGGACGGGGCTGCCGTTGGCTGTGGTCCGACCGCATGCGGGGTACCAGCGGACAGGGGACTGGGCGCGACCGCGTAGATTTGCAATTGCGCTGAGTTCGGAAATCTGCCATGATTCTTCGAGATGCAACACCAAATGTTGTTTCGCCCGAATAAAATGGATGTTTGCAAGCGGCGGCATCGGCAACAAAAACGGGGGGGCATGAGCATCAAATGCCTGAAGTGCGGCGTGGATAATCTCGACACCGCAAAATTCTGCAAGAGTTGTGGCACGAAAGTCGCGGGGGGGTAGCGCCACCTCCTGAGCTGCACTGCGCTTGACCACGGGAAACCAGTGGTACGATTTATCGATGCCTGTCGTCTCAACATTTTTCGGCATCATCATCCGCATGTTTTTTGATGATCACGATCCGCCGCATTTTCATGTGGAGTATCAGGGGCAGTTGGCGGCGTTCGACTTCAGCGGAAAGTTGATTGCAGGTGAAATCCGCTCTGCGCGGGCGCGGCATCTGGTGCGCGATTGGGCGCGGCTGCATGAACTGGAGCTTCGCCTGAATTGGAAAAAAGCGAAGGCGCTACAGCCGATCCGGCAAATTGCGCCCTTGGAGTAAACATCATGACAATTCTTCCGCAAGTGGTCGAAGCGCAATATGTTGCGGGCTACCGCATTGAGCTGGTGTTCAACACCGGTCTGCGCAAAATCGTTGACTTTTCGCGCTGGCTGCGCGGGCCGGTATTTGATCCGCTTAAAAATCGCGCGGAGTTCCGGAAATTTTTTATCGCTGGCGGAACCGTGTGCTGGCCTAACGGCGCGGATATTGCGCCAGAAACTCTTTTTTCGGTGCAAGGGGCGGCAGAGCGCACGGCCTGATTTCCGGCAAAAAGCAACAGTGCGCAGGGCGAAAAGCGGACAAAGCCGGTTATAATTAGTAGTTCCCGGTTTCACCTACCCATTTCAAGGAGTATTCATCGTGGCAGAACGTAAACGCACCCGCCGCAATACGCTCGAGCGCCGTTGCCTCGGTAAAGACCTCAAGCGCCTGTTCGCTGGCTCGCCCAAGGCAACTTTCAAAATGCTTGAGCTGGTCAAGAAGACCAAAGTGACGTCGAACCGTTCATCGGCACCGAAGTCCTGATCCGCAGTCTCGAGTCGACGCCTGATCCTGGGGCAGCCGGGTGCACCGGCCATAAAA
>JANNCZ010000066.1:0-2681 GCA_031387185.1 Burkholderiales bacterium | reverse complement strand
AGCGCGGCGCGGGCCCACTTGCGCAACTGAGCGGCTGACGGCATGCCGGCGGCCCTGCTGGCAATTTGGATGGTGATGGTCATGGATGCGGGCAGAGTGCGGCGAACTGGTTGCCATCGCGCATTGGCCGCATTGGCCATTGGCGGGTCAACCCGCCTTGCGCCCAAACGCACGCCCCGGCTGGCGCAACATCACATCGACCACGTCCGCATTCCCGCTTTCAGCGATACGCGCGGTATGCGCCTCATACGCTTCCACGATACGGCCCACCAGTGGATGACGCACCACATCGTCGGAGACGAAACGCGTGAACGCGATGCCGCGCACTCCGTCGAGAATCTCGACGGCTTCCTTCAAGCCACTCTTCGCGCCACGCGGCAGGTCGACCTGGGTCGGATCGCCCGTGACCACCGCCTTGGCGCCGAAGCCCATGCGCGTGAGGAACATTTTCATTTGCTCGGGCGTGGTGTTTTGCGCTTCGTCGAGAATGATGAAGGCGTGATTGAGAGTGCGGCCGCGCATGTAGGCGAGCGGCGCGATTTCAATTGCGCCCTTTTCGAACATCTTGCCAACCTTGTCAAAACCCATCAGGTCGTAGAGCGCGTCATAGAGCGGGCGCAAATAGGGATCCACTTTCTGCGCGAGATCGCCGGGCAGAAAGCCCAGACGCTCGCCGGCCTCGACTGCCGGGCGCACCAGCACGATACGCTTGACGGCATCGCGTTCGAGGGCATCGACGGCGCAGGCGACGGCGAGATAAGTCTTGCCGGTGCCGGCCGGGCCGATGCCGAAGGTGACGTCGTGCGCGAGGATTTGATCGAGATAGAGACGCTGATTCGGCGTGCGGCCGGCAAGGTCACGGCGGCGCGTCATCAGCACTGGCGCGCCCTCGGGCAGGCCGGGGCTGGCGGCGCGTGTGCCCACCAGGCCCAACTGCACGCTGTCGATGTCCAGTGCTTTCGCGGCATCGGCGTAGAAGGCTTCGAGCAGATCGAGACCGCGCGCCACGTCTTCACGCGCGCCCTTCACGGTCAGGCGTGCGCCACGGCGGGTGATCGAGACATCGAGTCCGGTCTCGATCTGGCGCAGATTGGCGTCGAGCGGCCCGCACAGATTGGCAAGGCGCTTGTTGTCGAGCGGCTCGAAGTGCAGCGTGGCCGAGTGCGGTTTGACCGGGTGGGCGGAGCGCGTCATGCGGTGATGACCACGTCGCCGCGCAGTGAATGCGGCAGGGCTTTGGTGATGCGTACGTTGATGAATTGACCGATCAGGCGCGCGCCGTTGTTGCTGGCAGCAAGCGTTGCCGCCGATGTGGCCGCCGACGTGGCGAGGGGCGCGGCACTCAGTGCTGCGCCGGGTGTGTCACTGCTTCCTTGAACGGTACCGCCCGCTGCGAAATTGACCACGCGATTGTTTTCCGTGCGCCCGGACAGTTCGCTCGCATCCTTGCGCGCATGGCCCTCGACCAATACGCGCTGTACGCTGCCCACCATCGCCGCGCCAATGGCCGCTGACTGCACATCGATCTGCTTTTGCAGGCGCGCCAGGCGTTTCAACTTGACCTCTTGCGGCGTGTCGTCGGCGAGGTCGGCGGCGGGGGTGCCGGGGCGGCGGCTGTAGACAAAACTGAACGAGGCATCAAAGCCCACGTCCTCAATCAACTTCATGGTCGCTTCAAAATCCGCTTCGGTTTCGCCGGGAAAGCCGATGATGAAGTCGGACGACAGAGTGATATCGGGCCGTACCGCCTTGAGCCTGCGCACGATGGATTTGAATTCAAGCGTAGTGTAGCCGCGCTTCATCGCGGCGAGCGTGCGGTCTGACCCCGACTGCACCGGCAGATGCAAATGCGCGACCAGCTTGGGGACGCGCGCATAGACATCGATGAGGCGCTGCGTCATTTCTTTCGGATGCGAGGTGGTGTAGCGGATGCGCTCGATGCCGGGGATCTCGGCGGCGTATTCGATCAGCATGGCGAAGTCGGCGATCTCGGCATCGGCTGCTGTGCCGGCATGCAACGTGGGAGCACCTGTCGCGCCCGCCGCTTTGTTGCCCGTGCCGCTGCCGCTGGTTGCACCCATCCTGCCGCGATAGGCGTTGACGTTTTGCCCCAGCAGCGTGACTTCCTTGACGCCCTGCGACGCGAGACCGGCGATTTCGGTCAGCACATCTTCAAAGCCGCGCGAGACTTCTTCGCCGCGCGTGTAGGGCACCACGCAAAACGCGCAATATTTGCTGCAGCCTTCCATGATCG
Source organism: Burkholderiales bacterium (assembly GCA_031387185.1). Classification (GTDB taxonomy): domain Bacteria; phylum Pseudomonadota; class Gammaproteobacteria; order Burkholderiales; family JAEUOS01; genus CANJDH01. The sequence continues at coordinate 427 of JANNCZ010000066.1, read as the reverse complement.
ACACGAAGGCAGACACGCCGTCCACTTTGGCCGGCGGCAGATGATCAAATTTTTCAATCTCGGGGAACGAGATATCGACCTGCGGCTTGCCGGTCGCCTTGCGGCGCGCGATCAGCTCGGGCAGGCGATGCAGCGTTTGCGGGCCGAACACCACGTCCACATACGGCGCGCGCGCGACGATGGCCGCGCCTTCCTGGCTGGCTACACAGCCGCCCACGCCAATCACGAGATTCGGATTTTCGAGCTTCAGCAAGCGCGCACGGCCGAGATCGGAGAACACTTTCTCCTGCGCCTTTTCGCGTACCGAGCAGGTGTTGAACAGGATCACGTCGGCGTTTGCCGCGTCCGCTGTGAGGACGCTGCCGTCAAAGGCGTGCAGCACGTCAGCCATCTTGTCCGAGTCGTACTCGTTCATCTGACAGCCGAA
>JANNCZ010000559.1:0-1520 GCA_031387185.1 Burkholderiales bacterium | reverse complement strand
TTGTGCCAGGAGCCCGACTGCTTCCTCGCCCGCCGCCGCCACTTCTGGGCGGTGGTCTTTTGGCACCTGAGCCGTGCACACATCGACAAGAAAACACAAAGCGAACATCAGCGCAGTACGCGAGTATTTTCCTTTCATGCTCTTCTCCCCGTTTGCCTAGTCATTCCAATTCCGCCCCAAGCGAAAAGGGTATAGGTTGTTCATTTCCAAGCTCCCAAAGTAGAACTTGTTGTGCAAGAAACGCATGGACGTGCAAATTGCCCGTCGAGCGCGAGAGGACAGCCGGTTAGGCTTGACACGAGGTTCCATGGCTTCTGCTCTTCAGGCCGTGTACAAGCACGATCGCAAAGTGCCGGAGCGGGAATCTCTGCAGGTGGCGCATTGGCGCCAAGAAAAGCAGGGCCTTGCGCCCCAAGAAAGACTAAGACTAATGCTGGATGACCGACCCTTTTTGATTTCGGGGCTCAATCCGGCAGCGCAGGAAATCATACGACTTTTCCGCTGCGATGGGGAACCCGTCTGCAACCGGCCAACAGTCTCGAATTTTCGAAGACTGCTTGCGAGAAAATTGGAGCAAGCCGATGAAAGGCCGCAAATGGCCGAAAGTAGTCTGTCGATTGTAAGTCTGCTTGCGACCCATTGTTGACGTAGCTGCGTCTCCATGCCGAAAGTGGGCGTGTATCCATTGACGGCAAGTAAATGAAAAAATAAAAAGCCGCTGGTTAGGCGGCTTTGGTTCTTAGTCTAATCCGGCTCCTATGCCGGGAAGTTCTGATCTGGCGTGCATGGATTTGAAGCGCGCTCGATCAAACGTGGCACGTGCGCAATAGAAATACCCAAGTGAAAAACACCAGCACTGGCGCGGTGCTTTGAAGGTTATTGCCCTGAAACGCGCGGCACACCGGATGATTCTGCATTCCTCAACCCTTCCGGACTCATCCGCCGCTCGCCCCAATTGAATGCCGCTTCATTCATGAGCGCCATCACCGCCACCGGTATCGCCCCGGCCAGCAGCGTCGCGTTGTCATTCAACGCCAATCCCGTCACGATGCGCTCGCCGAAGCCACCCGCACCGATGAAGGCGGCGATGGTGGCGGTGCCGACATTGATCACGGCCGATGTTTTGATGCCGGCCATGATGGTCGGTCGCGCCAGCGGCAACTCGATATTTTTCAGCACCATGCGCGGCGTCATGCCGAGCGATGCGGCGGCTTGTTTCATGCCGTGCGAAATCTGCGTGAGGCCGCTATGGGTGTTGCGCACGATCGGCAACAGCGCGTAGATTGCGAGCGCGATAAAAGCCGGCACGATGCCGATTTTTCCGGTCACCGGAATCAGGATGGCGAGTAACGCAAGCGAGGGTATGGTTTGCATAACACCGGTGACGCCGAGGATGAATGCTTCCGCCGCACGCTTTCGCGCGGCGAGAATGCCGAGCGGCACGCCGACGACCACGCTCGCGGCGAGCGAAAAAAATACCAGCACCAGATGTTCCAGCGTCAAGCGCCACAAGTCATCGC
>JANNCZ010000527.1:0-5509 GCA_031387185.1 Burkholderiales bacterium | reverse complement strand
GCAGCGGCTTCGTTGCTGTTGTTCTTCGCCACCAGCGTTTTGATCAGGCCATCGACCCCATTGGCGCTGATGGCGCCATGAAACTGGCCCTTGTAGACCTCGACCAGACGCGCGCCGAATACCGACAGATCGGTGACTTTCCAGGCACCGTCGATCTGCTCCAGAAAGTAGTCAAGCGGAATCGGCTCTCCGCCATGGATGTTGACCAGCGAGCGCACCGTCGCGTCGGTATCACCGGGCTGCATGCGCAAGGGCCGGTATTCAATTTTGGTGCCCGGCTGATAACGCGTGAATGCGCCGGCATAGGTGTTGGTAAGCAGGCGCTTGAACTCCGCGCCGAGCGCGGCACGCTGCTCGGGCGTGGCGCGCGCCCAATGCGGACCAAGCGCAGCCTGGGTCATGCGCGCGATGTTGACGTAGGGCATCACCTTGACGTCGACCAGCGCGTTGATGCGGGCCCGGTCGCCGCCAAGCAGGGCCTTGTCGGTCTCGAGTGCAGAAGTCACCCCGTCGACCGCCTGCCTGATGGTGACATCGGGTGCATCCTGCGCGACTGCCGGACCGACAGCGAAGGTGAGAAATCCAAGCACTACGGTCATCAGCGCGAGCGCGGATGGAAAGAGTTTTGTGGTGCGGACCATGCGTTTTGCCTGCCCTGAAGAGTTGGACGCGGGAGTGATTTCCCGGCGTCCAGACATCAACGCGGCAGGACAAAAAGGGTGCACTGGAACAGGCAAAAAGGGGGCGCCGGTGATCGCCGAAGCAAATCCGGAATGAACGAGCGCGCCGCTGCAGCAGGCAGGGCAGGCGTGACTACGACTTTTTGCGACCTTCGATGGAGTTGTTTTTCTCCCCCAGGGCCTTGATCAGCCCATCTATGCCGCCCGACGCGATTGCGCCGGTGAACTGGTTTTTGTAGGTTTCCACCATGCGCGCACCATAGACGCTCAAATCAACCACTTTCCAGTCGCCGTCAATCACTTCCAGATAGTAGTCAACAGGAATCGGCCGGTCGCCGGTAACGCTCACAAACGAGCGCACCACGGCATCGGTGTCGCCTGCTGCCATGCGCAGGGGCGGGTAGTCGATCTTGGTTGAGGGCCGGTAATTGGTAAACGCACCGGAGTAGGTATTGGTCAACAGGCGCTTGAATTCGACGGTCAGTGCCTGCTGCTGGGCCAGCGTGGCTTTCGCCCAGTGGGGTCCGGCAGCCGCCCGCGTCATCGTTTTCAGGCTCAGATGGGGCACCACCTTTTGGTCGACCAAGGCGTTGATGCGCTGCCGATTGCCATTCTGGATGGATTGGTCGGCATTGATTGCCGCAGTCACTTCCTCAACCGCCTTCTTGACGACCACATCGGGCGCCTCAAGCGCCAGTGCTGCGCCGGCTATGAGCGAAATAAGTGCGGCAGCGGCATATTTTGTCAGAGGGTTCATCGTGTGCTCCTGAAGGATTTGGTTACTGAGGCAGTGTAGTGATGGATTTCGCCGGCATTGGTGCGTTGGCGCACGTAATGCGTCATTAGCGTGTTCGGGCCATGCCCCTTGGACCGGCCTGCCCGGCCGCATGTTCCGGCCTGAATGCGGGAGAAAGTGTTTCGAATACTCGTTGGCCAGTTTGACGTTTACGTAAACGTCAAGTAGTCTTCGCTCCGGGCGTGTCCGCCCCTTGGCCCGTACGCGGCGAGCCGGTGCTCCGTCACGCTGCGCCGTTCGTGCACCGCCGGCGAGGCATACAATCATTTTTCAAACTGCCGTACGCGCGGCAACTCCAGACTTTGAGGCGCACCATGACCGATCTTTCCGTGCATAAGCAGTTGGAGAGCCCCAGGCTCAAGAACAAGGTGCGCTTCGTCACCGCCGCCTCGCTGTTCGACGGCCACGACGCTTCCATCAACATCATGCGCCGCATCCTGCAGGCGCAAGGCGCGGAAGTGATCCACCTCGGGCACAACCGCTCGGTCGATGAAGTGGTGACGGCAGCGCTGCAGGAAGACGCGCAGGGCATCGCCATGTCGAGCTACCAGGGCGGGCACGTCGAGTACTTCAAGTACATGGTCGATCTGTTGAAACAACGCGGCGGTGCGCACATCAAGATTTTTGCCGGCGGCGGCGGCGTGATCGTCCCCGACGAAATCCGCGAGTTGCATGCCTACGGCGTCACGCGCATCTACTCGCCGGAAGACGGCCAGAAGCTCGGCCTCGTCGGCATGATCTGGGACATGCTCGAACGTTGTGATGTGGATCTCTCGACCTACGCGCCCAAAGCGCTGGACGCCATTCGCGGCAGCGAGCAACCGCAGCGCCGCGCGCTCGCGCAATGCATCACCGCGCTGGAGAATGGCAAGGCTGACGCCGTGCTGCACAAGGCGCTGCTCGACACCGCGGCCAAGATCAATACGCCGACGCTCGGCATCACCGGCACCGGCGGCGCGGGCAAGAGCTCGCTCACCGATGAATTGATCCGCCGCTTTCGCCTCGATCAGGATGACGCATTGAGCATTGCCATCATTTCCATCGACCCGTCGCGGCGCAAGTCGGGCGGCGCGCTGCTCGGCGACCGCATCCGCATGAACGCGATCAATTCGGCCGAGGGCCGCGCCAACATTTTCATGCGCTCGCTCGCGACGCGCGAGGCGGGGTCGGAAATTTCCAAGGCCCTGCCCGACGTGATCGCCGCATGCAAGGTCGCCGGTTTTGATTTGATCGTGGTCGAAACCTCGGGCATCGGCCAGGGCGATGCGGCCATCGTGCCGCTGGTCGATGCGAGTTTGTACGTGATGACGCCCGAGTTCGGCGCCGCCTCGCAACTCGAAAAAATCGACATGCTCGACTTCGCAGATTTTGTCGCGATCAACAAATTCGACCGCAAGGGCGCGCCCGACGCGCTGCGCGACGTGCGCAAGCAGTACCAGCGCAACCGCGAGGCGTTTTCCAGGAGCACCGAAGACATGCCGGTGTACGGCACCATGGCAAGCCGTTTCAATGACGATGGCGTCACTGCGCTGTATCAGGGCTTGTGCCCAACGCTGGTGGAACTCGGTCTCAAGCTTAAGGAAAGCCGCCTGCCGCGTGTCAAGGTGAAGTCATCCAGCAACCAGACGCCGATCGTGCCACCGGCCAAGGTGCGTTACCTGTCGGAAATTGCCGACACCGTGCGCGGCTATCACGCGCAAGTGAAATCACAAATGGCACTGGCCCGCGAGGCGCAGCAGTTGCGGGCCTCCGGGGCGATGGCGTTGGAAGCCGCTCCCACCAAGGCTCTTGGCGGCACCTCCGCTGCGAATTTGACCGCATCGGCAGGGCGCGCGGAGATTGCGGCACACCTGGACTCCCTCGCCGCCGCACGCGAAGCCCGCCTCACGCCCGACGCCAAACAACTGCTCGCGCAATGGCCAGACCTGCAAAAAGCCTACGCCGGTGACGAGTACGTGGTCAAAATCCGCGACAAGGAAATCCGCACGGCCCTCACCTACACCTCGCTCTCCGGCACCAAGGTGCGCAAGGTCGCCCTGCCGCGCTTCGAAGACCACGGCGAGCAGTTGCGCTGGCTGATGCTGGAAAACGTCCCCGGCTCCTTTCCCTACACCGCCGGCGTGTTCGCCTTCAAGCGCGAGAACGAGGATCCCACGCGCATGTTCGCCGGCGAGGGCGATCCGTTCCGCACCAACAAACGCTTTCATCATGTCTCCAAAGACATGCCGGCCAAGCGCCTCTCGACCGCGTTTGACTCGGTCACGCTGTACGGCAACGACCCGGACCTGCGCCCGGATATCTACGGCAAGGTCGGCAATTCCGGTGTGTCGATTGCCACGCTCGACGACATGAAAGTGCTGTACGGCGGGTTCGATCTGACCAGCCCCAACACCAGCGTGTCGATGACCATCAACGGCCCGGCGCCGACCATCCTCGCGTTCTTCATGAACACCGCGATCGACCAGAACCTCGACAAGTTCCGCACCGACAACAAACGCGAACCCACGTCAGACGAAGCCGCCAAAATCCGCGCCTGGGTGTTGGAGAACGTGCGCGGCACGGTGCAGGCCGACATCCTCAAGGAAGACCAGGGCCAGAACACCTGCATCTTCTCGACCGAGTTTTCATTGAAGGTGATGGGCGACATCGCCGAGTATTTCGTGCATCACAAGGTGCGCAACTTTTACTCGGTGTCGATCAGCGGGTATCACATCGCCGAGGCGGGCGCCAACCCGGTTTCGCAACTCGCGCTCACCCTGTCGAACGGCTTCACGTTTGTGGAAGCCTACCTCGCGCGCGGCATGCACATTGACGACTTCGCCGCCAACCTGTCGTTCTTTTTATCCAAACGCATTGGCCCGGAGTATTAGGTGATCGGCCGCGTGGCACGGCGCATCTGGTCCACCACCATCAAGAACAAGTACGGCGGCAACGAGCGCAGCCAGAAACTCAAATTCCACTCGCAGACCAGCGGTCGCTCGCTGCACGCGCAGGAAATCGCCTTCAACGACATCCGCACCACCCTGCAGGCGCTGATTTCGACTTACGACAACACCAACTCGCTGCACACCAATGCCTACGACGAAGCGATCACCACGCCGACCGAGGAGAGCGTGCGGCGCGCGATGGCGATCCAGCTCATCATCAACCGCGAATGGGGCATCGGCAAGAACGAAAACCCGAACCAGGGTTCGTTCATCATCGAAGAGCTGACCGACCTGGTCGAAGAAGCGGTGCTCAAGGAATTCGAAGCCATCAGTGACCGCGGCGGCGTGCTCGGCGCCATGGAAACCGGCTTCCAGCGCGGCCAGATCCAGGAACAATCGATGTTCTACGAGCACAAGAAGCATGACGGCTCGTATCCGATCATCGGCGTCAACACCTTCCGCAACCCGCACGACTCAGGCGTGGCACCAACCATCGAGCTGATCCGCTCCACCGAAGAAGAAAAGCAATCGCAGTTGCAGCGTCTGGCTGATTTTCACGCGCGCCACAAAGATGTTGCACCGGCGATGCAGAAGCGCTTGCAGCAGGCGGTGATCGATAATCAAAACGTCTTCAACGTGCTACTCTTTAATTAATTGATCACCTAAAAAAACAACCATTAACATGACTAATATCAGGGCAACAAGTACTTCAACAAAGGTAAATCCGTTATGTTTATTTCTCATAAAAATAGCGCTACAACATACCATTGACGGCTCCTGTTAAAGGCAGATAAAAACCAACTGCGGCACATAAAACAGATAAAATCATCATAAAAAAGCCAATATTGGCAAATTTTCTAGCAATTGTTTTAGCGACTTGGACGTTTTCAAGATTTAAACTTTCTTTCAAAGTATCCATTAGAAATTGACCATGTGTTTTATCCATATCAACAAAGCCAGAGAGAGAATCAATAATCGTTGAAGGCCATTCATCCTTATGAAATCCCGTGACCATATCTCTTGATGTTGCAAGGTGCGAATATATACTACGGTAAATTTTTGCTGTTTCACCACGAGAGCTTCTCATTAACAAATAAATTGCATCA
>JANNCZ010000509.1:0-6691 GCA_031387185.1 Burkholderiales bacterium | reverse complement strand
CGACAGCGTTGGTAGCGGCTGTGGTGGCGCCACTCCAGTCGAGAGATGAAGCCGGGGCGGCAGGGTCAAGCAGTTTGGCTGCGCCCGCGAGTGCCGCCGCATCCGCTGCATTTTGCAATTCGCTGCGCACCACAAAGCCGATAGCGATATCGACCGCGAGCGCGCAAAAACCCAGCAGCACGCTGAGCAGCAAGGCAACGATGACGGCGATGGCCCCGCGTTGGCGTTGCGCGCCGTGTTGTACACGCTTGATCGCGTTTGGGTGGGCGCTGACCGCCGCGCTTGCGATTTGCCCCGCGCTCGCGTTTGCGGCTGTCCTTGCGGGGCGCCGCGCGCCGCTACCTGCGCTACTCATGATTCATCACCGCAGTCGCGGTCAGGCGTACCGGCCCGGTAAGCGCGGTGAGTACGCCGACTGCGGCGAAACCGGAAAAGTCATAGGTCACGGTCACGCGCAAGGGCGTCGCGAAAAGGGGATCGGGTACCTGGTCTATGGTCACCACAGGCGCAGATGCTGCACCCAGGCTCACCAGCGCACCGGTAGCGTAGTTGAGTGCGACCGCCTCAATGTCAGCGGTGCTCGGCTTGGGCTGGCGCAGCACGATGCCGGCGCGCGCACCCTCGCGGCTGGCGTTGGTAAGGATCGCCTGATCGTAGAGCATGAGGCTGATCTCGACCATGCCGCCCAAAACCAGCAGCAACAGCGGCAGAATCAAGGCGAACTCAAGCGCCGCAATACCCCGCTCGGTCTTGCGCGCGACGTTGGGTACGCCACGGGATGTGCCAAGGGGCGAGCGGGTGGTTCCGCAACGGGGTACGCAGTTGGCCGTGCCGCCGGGCACGACATTGCGTTCTGGTATGTGCATGACCATGGCGTTATCCCGGTGCCACGGTCGCTGAAAGCGTGCGCACCACGGAAATCGCCGCAGGCCCCAGCAGCACGATGAGCAGCGCAGGGAAAATGCAAAAGATCATCGGGAACAGCAACTTGACCGGCACCTTGGCCGCCAGCTCCTGTGCCTGCTGACGCCGCCGCGTGCGCAGCACATCAGCGTGAATCCGCAGCGCGTCGGCGACGCTGGTGCCGAGGCGCTCGACCTGCACCAGCATCGAGACCAGCGCATCCACTTCCGGCAGGCCGATGCGTTGCGCCAGGTTCTTCAACGCGCGCGCACGGGCGGCACCTGCACGCATCTCGAGATTGACGCCGTGCAGTTCGTCATACAGCGGCACACAGGTGAGGCGGATCTCGCGCTCGACGCGCGTCATCGCGGCATCCAGCCCCTGCCCCGCTTCGACGCAGAGGCGGATCATGTCGATCGCATCGGGAAAATTCGACGCCAGTTCGCGCTGGCGGCGCGCCACGCGCGCATCGAGCCAGAAGCTGGGCAGGCACCATCCGCCCATTGCAGCGATGGCAGCGATAGCGGCCAGCAGCGTCTCATTCACTTCGTTCACTGCCATGGCGTAGCCAACGGCCAACACCACAGGCAATGTCAGGGTCAGCAGCAGGCGTAGGCCGGCAAACCGCGCCTCAGCACCAGGGTCACGCAGGCCCGCGCGCAGGAGGCGCAAGCGCAATCCAAAAGGTTCTCCCGAAGCCTGCGCGGGGCGCCGCCGGTGCAGACGCGCGAATAGCGCACCGAGCACACCGGCATTGCGGAGGGCCGCGTCACTACCCGCGTGTACGGCGGTGTTTCGCCTACCGTTGTGGGCATGTGCAGCCGCTTGACCAATGCGGCGCGTCGCCCCCAACACGCCGGCTTTCTCGAGCAGTAAATAACAACCCGCGCCGAGCGCGCCCGCTGCCAAGAAGCCGAACAGCAACGTGTCTGGATCGATATTCATATAAATGGCGAGTGATCTCAAAATTGAACGCGGATCACGCTGCGCATCCACAACACGCCCAAGGTCATGCTACTGAGCGCCGCCCAGACCAGATAGGTGCCAAGCGGGTCGGTCCACAGCACGCTGAGAAATTTCGGATTCATCACACTCACCAGCGCGGCGATCACAAACGGCATGGTGCCAAGAATCCAAGCCGAAATGCGCCCTTCGGCCGACATTACGCGCACCGCGCCGCGCAGTGCGCTACGTTCGCGCACCAGCGCCGACAGATTGGTGAGCAATTGCGCGAGGTTGCCGCCCGCTTCGCGCTGGATCAACACGGCAGCGGCAAAATAACGCACGTCGGGCAACGGCACGCGCACTGCAAGATTGGTCAGTGCAGCCTCTTCGGAAAGGCCAAAGTTGATTTCGTCGGCGACGCTGCGCCATTCCTGCGCAATCGGTTGCGGGCCTTCTTGCCCGGCCGCGCGCAGCGCACGCGAAAACGCTTGCCCCGCCTGCATGGCGCGGGCCATGCCGTCGAGTGATTCGGGCAGCTGCGCTTCAATCGCCTGCCAGCGGCTTCCGCGTCGTTTGAGTAGGCGCATCAATGGCAACAGCGACGCACCTGCCATCGTAGCCAACGTGATGACGGACGGCGCATCAAACCACTCTGCCAGCAGCAGCGCGCTCAGGCCAAGGCCTGTGCTCCATACCAAAAAGGCGTTCACGTTCACGCTTGACCCTGCGGCGGTCATCAACCGGCGCAGCCACAACAGCACGCGCCATCGCCGCCGCAACGATTGCCACCAACGCGCCAGCGCAGGCGTCAACTGCAGGCCCGCCACGCCGGGATTGTGCGTTGCGCCGCCGGAACCGCCGTGTGCAGCACGGGCCATCCTTGCCGCCGCTACCGGTGCTCGTGCGGCGGACCGGATACGCCGCTCGACTCCGTCAGGCGCACGCGCGCGCCAGGCCAACCACGCGATCCATGCGCAACAGCCACCTGCTGCGAGCATGAACATCAGCGCGAAGAGATCGTCATCCATCATCAAACACCGTATCCGCAATGGCGACACCACGCACGCGCAGACGCTCACAAAACTGCGGGCGGATGCCGGTGGCGCGAAAACGTCCCAACACTGCGCCATCAGCGGCAATGCCGGTCTGCTCGAAGCAGAAAATTTCCTGCATCAAAATCATGTCACCGTCCATCCCGGTAATTTCGGAAATGCTCATGATCTTGCGCCGCCCATCGGACAGGCGCGCAGCCTGAACCACCACCGAAATAGCGGCCACTACCTGTTGCCGCAGTGCCTGCGGCGGAATCGGCACACCCGACATGCCTACCATGTTCTCCAGCCGGATCAGCGCATCGCGCGGCGTGTTGGCGTGTACGGTGGTCATTGAGCCTTCGTGCCCGGTGTTCATGGCTTGCAGCATGTCGAGCACTTCAGCGCCGCGCACTTCGCCGATCACCACGCGGTCGGGGCGCATGCGCAGGCAATTGCGCAGCAGGGCACGCTGCGTCACCTCGCCTGTGCCTTCGATGTTGGCCGGGCGCGTCTCCAGGCGCACCACATGCGCCTGGTTAAGACGCAGCTCAGCCGCGTCTTCAATCGTGACAATGCGCTCCGATTCGGGAATCGATGCCGACAGCGCATTGAGCAGCGTGGTCTTGCCGCTGCCGGTGCCGCCCGATACCAAAAGATTGGTGCGTGCCTTCACCAGGCCTTCGATCACGTCGGCCATCGCCTGGCTCATCGCCTCGTTGCGCACCAGGTCGGCCATCGCCAATGGCACGGCGGCAAAGCGGCGAATCGACAGTGCCGGGCCGTCGAGGGCCAGTGGTGCGATCACGGCATTGACGCGCGAACCATCGGGAAGACGCGCGTCCACCATCGGGCTCGACTCATCAATACGCCGCCCGACACGCGAGACGATGCGCTCGATGATCTTGAGCAAATGCGCGTCGTTGTTGAAACGCACGGCGGTCAGATCCAGGCGGCCACGGCGTTCTACATAGACCTGTGCGCTGCCGTTAACGAGGATGTCGGATACGGAAGGGTCCGCAAGCAAGGGTTCGAGCGGCCCCAGGCCAAGCACTTCGTTCTGGATGTCGCTCACGATCTGGCTGCGCTCGATGTCACTGAGCGCATAAGACTCTTCGGCGAGCAACTCTTCGACGGCGGCCTTGAGCTGCACGCGCACTTGCGCTGCAGAGGTGTGCTCGAGCGTGCCGATATCGAAACGCTCCAGCAGCTTTTCGTGAATCGTGGTTTTGAACGCGGGGCGGTGTGCCGCAGCCGACGAAGAATCAGAAGCGCTGCCGCCCTGCTTCCACAGGCGCACCCCGCCTGCCTGAATCGCTGCGCGCAGTGACATGGTGGCGCTGGCTTTGCCGTGCGCCGTTACGCGCGGCGCAACAGTTTGTGCAGCCAGGTTTTTTGCCCGCCTGCGGTGCCGGTGAGATCCGTGGCGATTTCACTCAACACGCGCGATACCGGGCTGGCCGGCGCGAGCTTGACAATCGACACGCCCTGATTGACGGCAGCCGAAGCATTGAAGTAGTCGTTCGGAATCGTGCGGTAAAAATCCACCCCGAGGCCGCGCTCAATCGGGCGCAAGGGCGCGTCCTCCTTTTTGTCGGAGCGGTTGACCACGAAGCGCAGCTTGCTGTCGGGGTAGCCGAGCTGGCGAAAGGCCCGTAGCATGGTGCGCGCATCCCGCATGTCGGGCACCATCGACTGCATGATGGCGAAGATGGCGTCGGCACGGTCGAGCGCGGCGAGTGCAACCGCGTCGAACGAGCGGCTGACATCGAACAACACGCAATCGTAGTGCGCCGTAGCGGCTTCGAGCAGGCGCGCGACCAGCGCTGGTGTTACCGCAGCGAGTTCTTCGGGTTCTTCAGGTGCGGGCAACAGATGCAGGTTGGGCAGAATGCGCAAGCTGCTCGATGCCAGCAGCGAGCCGTCGAGGTTGGCGGCATCGCGCAGTACGCTGGCAACCGAACCGGCAGCGGGTTCTGGGCTCATGAAATAAAACGAGGCATCGCCGTATTGCAGATCGAGATCAATCAGCAGCACGCGCTTGCCGTGACCGGCTGCCAGCGCGTAGGCAATGTTGGCCGCGATAAAGGTGGCGCCGCTGCCGCCCTTGCAAGCGGTAAAACCGTAGACCTTGCCGTGATGCGATGGCGGTGCCTGTCCGGCACCGCGCGCGTGCGCTCGCGCCAGCGCAGCGTGCAACTCGCTCGTGTTGAGCGGCAGCGCCAGCACTTCGCGCACACCGGCACGCATTGCGGCCAGCAGGTGCGGCGCCGAACCGTCGTCTGACAACAGCATGATTGATAGGCGCGATTGACGGCGCGTCAACCCTTCAAGGATGTCGAAGGCACCCGCTTCGAGTGCGGCGGCATCGAGCATCAAAACATCGGGCCATTGCGCCGCCCCGGCGGTCGTCAAGTCTTCGGATCCATCGTTCACACTATCTTCTGTCGTCACGACACGCAAGGCCGGGCGCGCGGCCAGATCATGCGCAGCGAGCCACGCGCCGAGGTTGATCTCGACGAACTGCATCTCGAATGGCATTTCGAATTGCCTCTGTGAGTTGCGCAATTCACCGCTTGTATGGCTATGGCCTGTTGAAGATGCATCAAGCGCTGTGCGCAAGGCATTGGTCAGCGTTTTATCGCGCGTCAGAATGGTGAGTCGCATCGCCGCATTTCCGTGTCGTGGTTGTGCTGTGCCGGCGCCGCGCTACTGGCGCGGTGCGGCGCCTGCCGCGCCGGATGCCCCGCTACCCGCGCCACTGGCTGCTGGCGACGCGGTGCTGGGAGGCGCACCAACGCCAATCGTGAATAAATTGGCAGACGGCGCCGGGAGTTCAAAGCTACGCACATAGCGGTCCATGCTGGCCTTGGCGGCACCGCCGTGCAGCGACATGTTCGCTGGCGCGGTAAGAGCTGCCTGCGGGTTAATCACCTGCGCGGCAAATACGGAACGTACGCTGTTGCCCGGATCCTGGGTGCCGGGAATGCGCTCTGCGGCACAGCCGCACACCAGAACACCAACCAGCAACACGCCTGTGGTATCGCTCCAATGTTGAATCACCATGGCGAAACTCCTTGTTTCATTGCTGAGTCTTAGCTGGCACTTCCAGCGCTGGCCCCGACTGACTCGCCTTCGGTTGCCCCAACAATTGGCCGTGCAAGAAAAATTCTGTGCGGCTCGGCGGTGTGAATGAATCAGTCGGCAGTGGCGGCATGGAGGTCAGCGGTTTGACCAGGCGTGGCGTGACGATGATCAGCAGCTCACTCACGTCGTTCTGGAATTCACTGCTGCGAAACAGCGCGCCAAACACGGGAATCTCGCCAAGGCCGGGAAAGCGCCGGATCGTCTCGGTCACGTTGTTGCGCACCAGACCACCAATCGCAAAGCTTTGACCATCGAACAATTGCACGGTGGTCGATGCGCGCCGTGTGGTCACCGACGGCAACACGCTGGTTGTGCCATTGGCGCTGGTGAACGGCACACCCGCCTGCGTCAGTTCGGAGACTTCGGGAGTGACGCGCAGATTGATCTGGCCGCCTTCGAGCACAGTGGGCGTGAACCGCAAGCCGACGCCGAACTCTTTTTCTTCCAACGTCACGCTCGACCCGTTGGCCCCTGACTGCGGCACCGGAATGAAAAATTTGCCACCGGCTAGAAACGTACCCTCCTGTCCGCTCACCGCCATGATGGTCGGCTCGGCCAAAATTTTGATCAGGCCATTGCGAATTTCGGCGTCGATTGACAAGGCATTGCCGGCACGGCCCACGGCCACGGCACCCGGCGCGCCCGCCAGCAACTGCGTGAGCAGG
>JANNCZ010000495.1:0-5438 GCA_031387185.1 Burkholderiales bacterium | reverse complement strand
CAGGATGCGGCCGCCGCTCGCCGTTGCCGGCGCGCCACGCGCTACACCTCCTACTGCTGGCGCAGAAACCTGCTGACTGAGCCCACTTGCCGCGCCAACACCCGCCCTCCCGGCCAGCCTGTCGAAGCTCGCCTCCACCGCTGCGCGATGCGTGGCGCGCAACTCGGCCAAATTGCGGCTCATGTCGATCTGGCGCCCATGTTCGTCAATCAGTTTGAAATTCATCACCAGATGCGCGGGCAGGGTGTCGGCGCGGAAGGTTTCGAGCGGCACCGCGAGGCCGGTCTGGTCGCGCACGAATTGCACCACCGCCTGCGCCAGCGGTTGGTCGCTTTGCTTGACTTCATTGCAGAAGCGTGCGGCGAAATCGGGCAGGGGCACACAGTGGCGGCGCAGGCGCTGCGGCAGCGACTTCAACAACGCCTGCACTTTTTCACGGCGCATGCCCGGCACCAGCCATTCGGTGCGCGTGTCGACAATCTGGTTAAGCGCCGCCACCGGCACCGCCGCCGTGACGCCATCTCGAGGGCTGCCCGGCTCGAAGTGATACGAAAGAGCGAACTCGGTGCCGCCTGCGCCCAGGCGCAGTTGCTTGGGGAACACGTCCGTGGTGATGCCCGCGGCCTCGTGGCGCATCAGATCGGCGCGCTTGAGGAACAGCAGCTTCGGCTCTTTCTTTTCCGCGTCATCGCGCCAGGCATCGAACGCCCTGAGGCTGCATACGTCCTGCGGCACCAATGCGTCGTAGAACGCGAAAATTAGATCGTCATCGACCAGCACATCGGGGCGGCGCGATTTGTGTTCGAGGTCTTCGATCTCGCGTACCTGCCGCTGGTTGTGCGTGAAAAAAGGTGCATTGCTGTCGAGTTCGCCCTCCACCAGCGCCCTGCGGACGAATATTTCGCGCGCATGTTTGGCATTGATCGCGCCGTAATCCACGCGGCGCTGGGTGTAGACCGGCAGACCGTAGAGGACACCGCGCTCGAATGCGGCCACTTGCGCGCGGGTTTTTTCCCAGTGCGGATCGGTGTGCATCTTCTTGAGAAGATGCCCGCCAGCGGCTTCAATCCAACCCGTTTCAATCGTCGCCAGCGTGCGCGCATAGAGGCGCGTGGTATCGATCAGCTCGGCGGCCATCACCCAGCGTCCGGCCTTTTTCTCCAGAGTCGAGCCGGGGTGCGCATGAAACTTGATGCCGCGTGCGCCGGTAAACGAGGCATCGGTCTCACTCTTCATACCGACGTTGCCAAGCAAGCCCGCAAGCAGTGCGCGGTGAATCTGCTCGAAGGTGGCGGGCTTTTCGTTCATGCGCCAACGCTGTTCAGCCACGATGGTGTGCAGTTGCGAATGAATGTCACGCCACTCGCGCATGCGCAGGTAGGAGAGGAAATTGTCGCGGCACGCGCCTTGCAATTTTCGGTTCGAGAGTTCGTCCTGGCTCTCATTGAAAAACGCCCACAGGCGCAGCCAGGCCATGAATTCGGATTTTTCAATATGAAATTTGGCGTGCGCGCGGTCAGCAGCTTCACGCTTGTCTGCCGGGCGGTCACGCGGGTCCTGTACGGAAAGCGCAGCGGCGATGATGAGCACTTCAGTCAACGCCTGCTGGTCGCGCGCCGCGAGGATCATGCGGCCGATGCGCGGGTCGAGCGGCAAGCGCGCCAACTCTGCGCCAGTCTTGGTCAATTGATTGTCGTCATCCAGTGCGCCCAACTCCTGCAGCAGCAAGTAGCCGTCGGCCACCGCTTTTGGCGGCGGCGCTTCGATGAAGGGAAAGGCTTCGATGTCACCGAGATGCAGCGACTTCATGCGCAGGATCACCCCGGCCAGCGACGAGCGCAGGATTTCGGGATCGGTAAATTTCGGGCGTGCGTTGAAATCGTCTTCGCCATACAGTCGAATACAAATGCCCGCCGCGACGCGCCCGCAGCGGCCCGCACGCTGGTTCGCCGCTGCCTGCGCAATCTTCTCCACCTGCAATTGCTCGACCTTGTTGCGATAGCTGTAACGCTTGACGCGCGCCTGGCCGGTGTCGATTACGTAACGGATGCCAGGGACAGTGAGCGAGGTCTCGGCGACGTTGGTCGCGAGCACGATGCGGCGCTGGTTGCCGGAGGGCTTGAAGACGCGCTCCTGCTCGGCGGCGGAGAGGCGCGCGTAGAGCGGCAGGATGTCGGGTATCACCGAAGAGCCGCGTGCAGGGTTACCCAAACCCCCGCGCGCGAAGTGATGCTTGCGCAGCGCCTCGGCGGCCTCGCGAATCTCACGCTCGCCTGGCAGAAAAATCAGAATGTCACCCGGCCCGGCGATGATGGCCTCATCCACCGCCTCAACTACCGCCTCGATTTCATCTTCGGCATCACTCTCATCAATAGCTTTACCCCACGGGCGGTAGCGCATCTCAACCGGATACAAGCGGCCTGACACTTCAATCACCGGTGCTGGTACCAGCGCACTTGGCGCACTCAGCACACCTTCGACCGGCATTGCGGCGCCCACGGTCTCGGGAGCACGCTTTCCTCCCACGACGGCCGGCGCAGCAAAGTGCCTCGCAAATCGCTGTGCATCAATCGTCGCCGAGGTAATGATGATCTTGAGATCGGGTCGTTTCGGCAGCAGTTGGCGCAGATAACCGAGCAGAAAATCAATATTGAGCGAGCGTTCGTGCGCTTCATCAATGATGATGGTGTCGTACGCAGAGAGCAGCGGATCGGTCTGCGTCTCGGCCAGCAGAATGCCATCCGTCATCAGCTTGACATAGGCATCGCGGCTCACGCGCTCGGTAAAGCGAATCTTGTAGCCCACCGCAGACCCAAGTTCAGTGCGCAACTCCTGCGCTATGCGCGTGGCGGTCGCGCGCGCTGCGATGCGGCGCGGTTGCGTGTGACCGATCAGGCCGGCAATGCCGCGCCCCGCCTCAAGACAAATTTTCGGCAACTGCGTGGTCTTGCCCGAACCGGTCTCGCCGCAGACGATGATGACTTGATGCGCCTTGAGAGCGGCGGATATCTCGTCACGCCGGCCCGATACCGGAAGTTCTTCCGGGTAGTCGATGCGCGGCAGGCGGGCGCGACGGGCGGCAAGTTGATCGGATGTCTGTACAAATGGCAACTTCATGGAGCGGCGAATTCTACGCGAGCAAGTCCCTCAATCCTCGGGCTTAGGCAGGAAAGGCATGCAGGAAAATCCGCGATAATCGCCCCTCGTGCCGTCTCGTCAAATTTTGCATCGTTAACGTCCTGCCTGCTGTCACCTTTTCACCTCCATGCGCCCTGCCCATACCGCCAATTTCGTCACCTGGTTTCGCGCCGCTGCGCCGTGGATTCACGCGTTTCGCGGCAAGACCTTTGTGGTGGCCTTCGGCGGCGAGATGGTGGCCTCGGGCGCGGTGGAGTCGGTGGTGCAGGATGTGAACCTGCTCACCAG
This sequence comes from Burkholderiales bacterium, assembly GCA_031387185.1. Taxonomy (GTDB): domain Bacteria; phylum Pseudomonadota; class Gammaproteobacteria; order Burkholderiales; family JAEUOS01; genus CANJDH01. The sequence continues at coordinate 2,012 of JANNCZ010000495.1, read as the reverse complement.
CCTTGGCATTCGCGTGGTGATCGTGTGCGGCTCGCGCCCGCAGATCGACGCGGCGCTGGCCGCACGCGGCCTCACCAGCGAATCGGCGCATGGCATTCGCATCACACCGCCGAACGTGATGGACTGCGTCAAGGAAGCGGTGGGGCGCTTGCGCATTGAATTTGAGCAGCGCTTTTCGTTCGGCTTGCCCAACACGCCGATGGCGCAATCCGAAGGCGTGCGCCTGATGAGCGGCAGCCTGCTCACTGCGCGCCCGGTAGGGGTGATCGACGGCACCGATTTTCAGTTTGCCGGCACGGTGCGCGATGTCGATGCCGAGACGATTCACCATGCGCTCAACAATGGCGACATCGTGTGCCTGACGCCGATTGGTTATTCGCCCACCGGCGAGGCGTTCAACCTGACGATGGAAGACGTGGCGGCAAGCGTGGCAGTGGCGCTCGACGCCGAGAAACTGATTTTCATGATTGACGCGGCCGGCCTGCCGCCGCTACCCGGCCCCAAGACCAAGCGCACGCGTGCGCATGAAATTTCGCGCGAGCTTTCTGCGGCCGAAGCCGAGACGCTTTACAAGGCTGCCGCGCAATCGCCCGAGCTGGCCGGCATGAGCGGCGAGACCATGCGCGCGCTCGACGCGACCGTGCGTGCGTCAAAAGGTGGCGTGGCGCGCACCCATTTGATTCCGCGTGCAGTCGATGGCGCGCTGTTGATGGAGCTGTTCTCCTACAACGGCACTGGCAGCATGATTACCGAAGCGAGCCTCGAGACACTGCGCGAAGCCACGATCGATGACGTGCGTGGCGTGCTCACGCTGATCGAGCCGCTCGAAACCGACGGCACTCTGGTGCGGCGCGGGCGCGAGAAACTCGAAGCCGAGATCAGCCAGTTCAGCGTGATTGAGCACGACAACGTGATCGCCGGTTGCGCGGCACTGTATCCGTTCGGCAAGGACGGCGTCGCCGAGATGGCCTGCTTCGTGGTGAACCCGGCGTTTCGCGGGCGCAACTACGGCGAGCAGTTGCTGGCGCGCATCGAGAGCCAGGCGCGGCACGCGCGCGTCAAGCGCCTGTTCGTGTTGACCACGCGCACGGCGCACTGGTTCATCGAACATGGCTTTGTCGAAGGCTCGCTCGACGAATTGCCCGAGGCGCGGCAGAAGCTTTACAACTACCAGCGGCAGTCTAAAATTTTTATCAAGAAACTCTGAAACGGAAAACAGTCATGGCACGCACGGTCAATTGCATCAAACTAGGCAAAGAAGGTGAAGGCATGGATTTCGCGCCCTACCCCGGCGAATTGGGCAAGCGGATATGGGAAGGCATCTCGAAGGAAGCGTGGGCGTTGTGGCTCAAGCACCAGACCATGCTCATCAACGAAAACCGCTTGTCCGGTGCCGATGCGCGCGCGCGCAAATATCTGATGGAGCAGGCTGAGAAGTTTTTGTTTGAAGGCGGCGGCGACGGGGCGTCGGGCTACGTGCCGCCTGCGCAGTAGCGGCCGCAACGGTCGCAGCGGTAACCACTCCCTCTAGTCATAGCGCCAACAGGCGCTCCCACCAAGGATTTCCGGCGTTGAACGGCTGCAATCCGCTTCCACCAACGGCTTCAGAGGCGCGATCATGACGATATTGATTGCCGGCGGCGGCATCGGCGGCGTCTCCGCCGCACTGGCCCTGGCGCAGCAGGGCTTCAAGGTGCGCGTGCTGGAGCGCGCACCCGAATTCGGCGAAATCGGTTTCGGCATCCAGTTGGGGCCGAATGCATTTCACATGCTCGAGCGCCTCGGTGTGCGCGACTTTCTCGAAGCGCAAGCCTTCTTCCCCAACAACCTCGTGATGCAGGACGCGGTGAGCGGCAAGGAAGTCTCGCGCATTCATCTCAAGGGTGCATTCGTCAAGCAATATGGCCGACCCTACGCGGTGATCCACCGGCGCGACCTGCATGGTGCCTTGATTGATGGCTGCCGCGCCATGCCAGACCTCGTGTCGCTTGAAGTCAACAGCGGCCTGAAAT
>JANNCZ010000415.1:0-3688 GCA_031387185.1 Burkholderiales bacterium | reverse complement strand
GTTCAATGGCAATGGCGAGCAGCAGATGAATGTGTTTTTCCCCAATCCATTTTTGACCGAGGCCGGCAAGATCACCAAGACAGCCGATTGGAACCGGCTCGCCGTGTGGGACCGTGTGCGCAAGAACGCGCTCGGCCTCGCGCCGGATGCGCGCGACCGCTCCAGCAAGGGGTTTTGGCATCCTTGAGCCGGCATGCGCAAGACGGCGTGTGTTGTAATCGCGCGCTGTTGCTTTTTGCTTGTGCGACACGTCAACGAAGCTTGCGGCCACGCTCTGGTCCACCTTGCGTGCGGTCGCAGCAAGAGTTGATTCCGCAGATTCCGCACCCTCGCCTCGATCCCATTTTGCCGTGACCCTGCTGTTCATCATCCTCGCCGCCGTCTCGGGCGGCGTGCTCTCGGTGCTCGCTGCCGCGCTGATTGCCTATCGCGTACTCGGCACCTTCGTGCAGCGCCTCGTGAGCTTCTCCGCCGGTGTGTTGCTCGGCGCTGCCTTTTTGGAACTATTGCCCCATGCATTTGAGAGCGGGCGCAACGCCCACTCGCTGTTCGCCGCATTGCTCGGCGGCCTGCTGGTGTTTTTCCTGCTCGAAAAATTTGCGCTATGGCGTCACAGTCATCATCACGAACACGATGGCCACGGCCACGAGCACGGGTTCGATGCGCACGAGGCTGGCAAGAGTGGCCTGCTGATTTTGGTGGGCGACGCGATTCATAATTTCGCCGACGGCATATTGATCGCCGCGGCATTCATGGCCGACCCCAAGCTCGGCCTCATCACCACGCTTGGCATCATCGCCCACGAAGTGCCGCAGGAAGCGGGTGACTTCATCGTGCTGCTCAATGCCGGCTACAGCAAGGCGCGCGCGCTCGCGTACAACGTGTTGTCGAGCGGCGCATCGGTTGCCGGTGGCGTGATCGGCTATTTCGCGCTCGGCAGCATGATGGATGTGCTGCCGTTCGTGCTGGTGTTTGCAGCGGCGAGCTTCATCTACATCGCTGTGGCCGACTTGATCCCGTGGATGCAGCGCCGCGCCGACTCCGAGTCATCGGCGTGGCAGATCGTCATGGTCGGCAGCGGCGTCGGCTTCATTGCGCTGACGCATTCGTTTTTGCATTGAGGCGGCACTAACGCGCCGGCTCACTCGCCCAGCGCCTGCTTCTTCCACAGATTCCACGGCCGCTCAAACACAGTGCGGTTACTGGCTTCGGCGAGCGCCGCTTCTTCTTCATCAAGATAGGTGACCACGCCACCGAGGCTGATGGCGCGCTGCTGTAGTGACGCGTTGAGCTCGGTGTAGATGGCGCGGTAGATCGCTTCGGGCACCGAACCACCGGCGGCGACAAAGCCGTGTCCGCGCATCAGCACCACGCCGTGCGCACCGAGGTCTTTCGCCAGCGCCGCGCCGTGTGCGCCGTTGCGGATCAGCATGTCAGTGCAGCCGAACTGGTGGCGGATGTCGAACACTTCGGTTTCACCGCGCAAAAATCCGCTCATGTGATACACCGGACGCAGCTTGATCGACGACACGGCAAACGGAATCACCGAGGGCGAATGACTGTGCACAATCGCCATCACGTCGGGCCGCGCCTTGTAAATCTCGCCGTGGATGAAACGCTCGATGTACGGCTTGCGTGTGTCGCCGCCGAGCACATTGCTGTCAAGGTCGTAGACCATCACGTCATCCGCCGTCACCATCTCGGGCGCGAGTGAGCGCGACAGCAGATACTTGCCGGCGTCATCGGGATGGCGCGCACTGACGTGGCCGAAGCCATCGAGCACACCTTGTTTGGCGAGGATGCGGTTGCCGGTGACGACGTCGGCGATGACTTCTTGTGCGCTGCTCATTGCATGGCCTTTGTAAAAAGCGAACCGGGTACTGATGGCCCGGTCCAGACGGAATCAGATCGAATCAGATCGAGTTACTTGGATGGCATTGAACGCAAATACGCGACCAGCGCATCAAGGTCGTCCGTCTTCATCTTCGCGTAATACGGGATCGCCATCGGCGGCTTCAGCTTGCTGCCATCGGGGCGCACGCCTGTGGTGATGACTTTTTTCAGATCGGAATCCGAGTATTTTGCGAGGCCAGTGGGTGTGATGTTGGTTGAGACGCTGGTACCCCACGGACCAAAAAACGAAAATCATGTCTATCCCCCTCCGGATAAATTGGATTGATTTGAACGTGCCGCCGTCAATTTACCCCAATTTTTTAGCGCTCAACCGTTCGGCCCATCCTTGCGCAAACGCGTCTCGAACTGGCGCAAGCGCGCGTAAAAGGCGCGCCCCAAACGCGCAATCGGCCGCGTCGCTTCTTGTTCGAGCAGGTCGACACGATGACGCAATTCACCGCGCTGACCTTGATAGACGCTCTTGTCGATATGCACATGCACGACAGTCCCCATCACCCATTTGTTGAGACCGATATCGAGAATGTCGTAGAGCTTGCACTCGTAGGCTACCGGCGTGCCGGCGACGCGCGGCGGACGCACGGCTGTGGAGGGTGCTTCGATCAACCCTGTGTGACCAAACTCGCTCTCGCCATGCGGCAAGTCGTCCGACGACTTCACCATCTCATCGAACATTTTTTCCGGCGACAGATTGACCACGAACTCGCCATTGGCGCGAATGTTCATCAGCGTGTCTTTGGCCTCGCCCTCGCCTGCGTTGTGATCGTCACGGCGCGGGCCGCACGAGAAGCCCAGTACCGGCGGCGAGGGACACACCACGTTGAAAAAACTGAACGGCGCCACGTTGCTCTGCCCCGCCGCGTTGATGGTCGAGACCCAGGCAATCGGGCGCGGCACGATGGAATCGCGCAGCAAAAAATACATTTCGGTCGGATTGAAATCCGCGGTCGATAGCGAGACGGTGTCGGGTGTGGTCATGGCATGGCTCGTGGCAAGGCTCAGGAAACAACTCAGTGAAATATCTCAGTGAAGCACAACGGGTACGTGAAAACCGGAACGACATGCTGCACGCACCGGCACCACCTGCAAGAAAGCTCAATCAAGCGAGATGTTCGCCTCGCGCGCGACGCTGCGCCAATTGTCAAAGTCGCGCTTGACGTAGGCGGCAAAGGTGCCCTGATCCATGTCGATCAACTCCACCCCCAAAGCCGCAAAGCGCTCGCGCACAGCGGCGCTGGCGAGCGCACGCGTGAGGGCCACAGCGAGTTTGTCCACTACGGGGCGCGGCGTGGCGGCAGGCACGAACAAGCCGGTGAAAGTTGTCACGTCGTAACCCGCCACACCGAGCTCCTGCAGCGTGGGCACGTCGGGCATCAGCGACGAGCGCTTGCGCGAGGTCACGGCGAGCGCCCGGATGCGACCATCCTTGATATGGCCGATGGAGGCCGTGAGCTGGTCGATCATGGTTTCGACCGTGCCGCCGACCAGATCGATCAGCGCCGGGCCTGCGCCTTTGTACGGCACGTGAATCACTTTCTGTTTGGCCTCGCGCATCCACAGCTCGATGGCGAGATGGTTCGAAGTGCCGGTGCCGGCCGAGGCCATCGACACCTGCCCTGGCCGGGCTGCCGCCTGCGCGATCAGATCACGGTAGCTGCCGATGCCCGATTTGGCTGAGGACGTGAGCACCATCGGCACCGAGTGAATCGCGCCGATCACCGCCAGGTCGCGCACCGGGTCATAAGGCGGCACCTTCGCTACCGCAGGCGCGACACTG
>JANNCZ010000399.1:0-1908 GCA_031387185.1 Burkholderiales bacterium | reverse complement strand
TGCGCTCATGCGAAGTGGTTCGTAACCGCTTAAACATATAATTATGCAGACTCATCCGTCTGCTCTGGCGGCTCTCTGCAACAAAGGCTCCGCGATGCCCATTGCGCCCGCATGGGACAAGGTACCCCCGGCAACGTGCTTTGCAGCCACCCCGATCACCGTACCCGCTCTCACCAGCGGTTGCTCCATACCAACGGCATTTCGCCTTCCAACCTTCGATGCCACTTTACGTCTGCCAGCTCTGCGCCGTTGATTTCACTCTTGCGCATTTTCTCACCGCGCTGGTGGACGGCATGCGTGCGCAAGGATGGCGTGTCCAGGGGGTGTGTTCCGACGGCCCGTTCGTCGGGAAATTGCGCGAACGCGGCTATGGCATCGAGACCGTGTCAATCACGCGCGGATTGAATCCGCTGCGGCACGCGGTGTCCCTGTTTAAACTGGTCGCGCTGTTCAAGCGCGAGCGCTTTGACGTCCTGCACGTGCACACCCCCATCGCCGCCCTGCTGGGGCGCATAGCGGCGCGTCTGGCTGGCATCCCCATGGTGGTGTATACCGCCCACGGGTTTTACTTTCACGATCAAATGAAGCCCTTGCCCAAAGCGATTTTTATCCTGCTTGAGCGCATTGGCGGCTTTTTCACCGATCTGCTGTTCACCCAAAGCGCCGAAGACGCTCGCACCGCGTCCGAAAAGTGCTTCGTCCCCGCCAACCGCATACAGGCGATTGGCAATGGCGTGGACATCGCCCGCTTTGATCCCTCCAAGTCCAGCGCGCGCGAAAGGATTCGCAACGAACTAGGCGTCCCGGCCGATGCAATTGCGATCGGCATCATCGGTCGTATGGTGGCTGAAAAAGGTTATGCTGAATTCCTTGATGCGGCCAAGATCGTTGTGGCGCAAGGGTTTCCGGCCTACTTTATTGCGGTTGGCGAGCGCCTAGAGAGCGACCACGCAACGGGAATCAATGAGCATCTGGCCGATGCGGCGCACTCACTTGGCCCGCGCCTGATCCTCACGGGCATGCGCAGCGACATACCGGAGCTGTTGTCTGCATTCGACATTTTCACGCTGCCCTCATGGCGCGAAGGCATGCCGCGTACCATCATTGAGGCCATGTTGATGTCCAAACCCGTGGTGGCAACTGATATTCGCGGTTCACGCGAGGAGGTCGTGCCTGACGAAACAGGGTTATTGGTCCCTGCGCGCGATGCCAGCGCGCTGGCAAACGCTTTTATTGGACTGATCGGCGATGCCCCACTGCGTCAGCGCATGGGGCGGGCGGGCCGTGCGCGCGCGCTGGCGCTGTATGACGAGGCAAAGGTCGTGGCCTTGCAAATCGCCGCGATTCGTACGCATTTGCCAGCTCCACTGCGTGCACGAGCCTGAGTGATGCGCGACCATTATTTCCTGCTGTCCTTCTGCATTGCCGCCGGCGTGTGCGGCGCGGCTGTGTACTGGATGCTCAAAACCGGCTGGCAATGGGCAATCGATGTTCCGGGTGAGCGCTCACTGCACGCTACCCCGGTGCCGCGTACCGGCGGTCTCGGCTTGATTGGCGCGATGATACTGGCCGGGGTACTCGTCCAGATCATCGGCGGCCAATGGCCTTGGCTCGAAACCGTGATGGCGACGTGCTTGTGCGTCATTTCGCTGATCGACGACAAGCGCGGCCTGCCGGTTGGGTTGCGCCTGGCCGCCCACGTCGCTGTGGCATTCACCTACGTTGGCATCCTGTTCGCAAGCGGCCGCGGTGTTAGTGCCGACTTGCCCGCACTGGTGTGGCTGCCAATGGCTGTTTTCACCATCGTGGCCATGAGCAACTTCTACAACTTCATGGACGGTGCCAACGGCATCGCGGGCGGCATGACGCTCATCGGCTTCGGTGCATTTGCCGTCATTGCAGGCCACG